>JBJXHA010000436.1:0-4418 GCA_046160275.1 Bacteroidia bacterium
CTACCTCTTTAAAAATTGTTTTAGTAGGTCGCGGGCATGAGCAGAAAAATTTGCAGCAATATTTGGCGCAACATCACTTGCAAGCTCGCGTGCTTTTTTTGACAAATGTGAGCGATGAAATGCTTCCATTTTTGTATCAACAAGCAAAATGTGTCGTCTATCCTTCTGTTTTTGAGGGTTTTGGCTTACCTATTGTTGAGGCTTTGCAATGTGGAGTGCCTGTCATTACAGGAAAAAATGCTTGTTTTGTAGAAGCAGGAGGGGAAGGAATTTTGTATGTAAATCAAACGAATCCCGAAGAAATTGCGGGAGCTGTATTACAATTACTTGAAAATGAAGCCTTAGCAAAAAAATTAGTAGAAAAAGGGCAAGCGCATATTCAACAATTTCGTGCTGAAAATGTGACGAAGCGTTTGATGGAAATATATTTGGAATAGGTAAAGGATTTACGCTATTTTTCGCCTTTCTATGATATAAATTCCCACCAACATTCCGAAACAAATCCCCAATTTTAGCAAGACTGCCGTTAAAGTCATGTTTCCACATTGTTCTGTAAGAAAAAAGCAGGCGGTAATTGCCAAGAAATATAGGCTTAATTTTTTTATTTGATAAGGAACAGGGTAGTATTTTTGCCCAAAATAATACGCCAAAATAGACATGACCACATAGCAAATCAAGGTTGCCCAAGCTGACCCTATATAGCCATAATCAGCAATTGTTAACACATTGATAATAATAGTAATCGCCGCCCCAATTCCTGTAAAATACAAGGCAAAATGCGTTTGCCCCGATAATTTATACCAAACAGAGAGCTGTGTATAAGCCGCAGAAAACACATACGCCATCAAAATAATGGGTACAATTTCGAGTGATTCCCAATATCTTTGGTTTAAAAAAGTAAATCCTAAAATTTTAACGGAAACAATTTCTAGGCGGAAAGCAGAAATTAGCAGAAAACAACCTAAGCACGCCAAGACAAAATAGTGAAAAATTTTGGCAAAAGTCTTAGGAGAATCTTTTTCGGTGCTATGTTTGAAAAAAAAGGGTTCAGCTGCATATCGAAAGGCTTGTGTTACGAGGGCAATAAAAATCCCAAGTTTATAACCTGCTGAATATAAGCCTTGTAAATCGCGCCCTGTTCGAGCTACCCCATGAAACAAACTCCCGTCTTCCCACAAACGCGCAATCAAAATCTTATCCAAATTTTCGTTCATCATGCCCGCAAAACCTGCAATCATAATGAAAAAACCATATTTTAGCATTGGGCGAAGCAGTTTTATATCGAAGGTAATTTGTTTGGGGAAATTTAGTGCCAAAGCCATCACCAATTTTATGCCTGAAGCAATGATATTTGCAATAAACACATATTCGATACCTTTTTTTAGCACAAGTACAAAATAGGTGTTCAAGCCCATAAGCAGAGCAATGTTCATTAAGTTAATGATAGCGAAGTGTTTAGGTTTCTCATCGGCGCGCAATTTTGCCATCGGGAGGGCTGAAAGTGCATCTAAGGCAATGACAATAAGACCCCAATAAATTAAGTTGGGGTAAGTTTCATATCCCAGTAAGTGCGTAATTTGAGGCGCAAACATGAGGCAGAGTGCCGTAAAAAGCAAAGTCAAACCGCCTACAAAACTGATTCCTTGATGATAAATTTTTTCAGGTTGATTCGTGTCGCGCATGAACTTAAAAAAGGTAGTTTCCATGCCGAAAGTTAGCACGACAAGCACAAAAGTTGTCCATGAATACAAATCTGAAACCCAACCGTATTCACCCTCAGCAAAAGCTTTGGTATAAAGTGGCGTAAGCAAGGTGTTCAGCACCCTGCCCAAAATCGAACTCAAGCCATAAATCGCTGTTTGCGATAATAATTTTTTAAAAACACTCATGTTAGTCTATATCACTTACCGAAGACTGCATTTTCTTGCCAAAACGCATCGCCATTTCATGGAAGGCTTGTTGTTCATCGGGGGTTCTAAAATAGGCTTCTATGTCTGCTTTACAGAAAATTAATACCCCATGTAATCGAAATAAAATTTCTTTTACATGCGTATTTTTGTGTGCATAATCCTGCTCAAACAACAGCACTGTAGTCGCATTTAAGAGAGTATCTAGTATCAAAATAGGAGATTGAAAGTCTTCTTTGGTTACAATAATCTTTTGAGGAGGATAAAAAAACAAGCTGATATTTTGTTTGATTTTTGCAATTTCGCGCTCACTTGATACAAAAGAAGCTTCTTTTAACGCGTATGTATCCCTAAGTAACAGGTTTACTTTGTTGTTAAAAAAAGGCATACTAATCTTTTCTGCTATGTTTTTTAAGGGAATAATATAGGCATGACTCATCAAAATATCTTCCTCATGAGAAGAATGAATTGCAATGAAAATATGGCTGAGGTATGAAATTGCTTGACGTACAGCATATTCCCCTACCTGATAGTTGATTTTTAATTTCTTATTATCTCTCATATGTTTATTATTTCGTTGATAGTTACACGATAATAATTTTTCTTCTTCATTTTTTTATCTTGAAATATGTTGACTACTTCAAATAATTTCCCGCTTCCAAACAAAATCTCATCTTCTTCAGGGGCAGCAGAAAGCATACTGATTACCCTACCACTTTTTCCTAGTATGACGAGAAGTATATGTGTTTCTTTTGCCCCGCCCACTAGGGCAAACTCACTAGCCACATTCGGTATTTTTGAAGTAGAAAGAAAGGCGGACTCCGTAAAAACAGTGCCTACTTGTAGGTATTTTGCAGCATTTGCAGCATCTGTATGAAAACCTCTATAACTTTGTCCTAAATGTGCAGTCAGTTTTTCTAATGCCTCATTTAAAAACTGCTCGTAGCAAAGATACTGGTTATCAATCTCATAACCAAGCATTTTTTGTCTTAATTTGTGATTTAGCCCACTATGTCCTAAGCCACTATACCACCAAATCAAAAATTTTTCTTCGTCACTCAAAACTGTAATACCTGTACCCGTAGGTTTTTGCAAAAAAACTTGATATTCTTTTGCGTAATAGGTTTGAATAAATGTGTGAATGTCCATAGTATCAGTGAACAGTTAACAGTAACAGTTAGCAAAAATAAAAGATTGATTACCAAGTAAATGTGTTGTTGAAATTGGGCGTTTATTTTGTTCACATTACATAGTTAAAATTTAGCAACACAAAGTTATTGTTTTTGGTGGAAAAACCCAATGAAGTTATACAGATTTTATCAATTCCCTCACCACTTCTTCAATAGAACGCACCGAATGAACAGATTCAATAGACTTCCCTGCGCACCAAATGGTTTGATAGGTCGCGCTAAAAGCGGCTTTTTCCAGTGACCTCATGCCTTTGTAAAAAGTTAGCATTTTCGCCCATTTTTTGAGACGTTTATTTTTGTTGAGCAAAGCCTCTAACCAATTTTGCTGTGTTCCTATTTTTTGTAAATAAGGCGTATTGATTACCGCACAAGGCGTTCCAGAAATTTTAGTAGTCATCACAATATCCTTTTCGCCATAATCCACAATCGCTTGCTTATAAGCATCAGATACGCTTGCTTCTGTTGTTGCAATAAAAGGACTACCTATCGAAACGCCACAAGCTCCCAAAGATAACATATATTCCATCTGTTGATGATTACCTACACCACCAGCCGAAATAATGGGCAATCCCGTTTTTTGTTTTAACAAAGGAATCAATGTTTCGGGGGGTAAAGGTCCAAAATGCCCACCCGCCAAGTTATTTACAGCAATCAAGGCATCGGGTTTCATAGCAGCAACACGCATTGCATATTCTTCGTTAATTACATCACAAATCACCTTAATTCCCAATGGTCTGCATTCTCTAATGATTTCTTCAGGGCTGCCCAAAGAAGTAATAATATAATCTACCCTCAAATCCAAACAGGCTTTAAGTTGACTTTTATAATACAAATTTGAGCGATTAGATACCACATTTACCCCAATAGGACCTGGCGCATTTTCGCGGATTGTTTGCAAAGACTTCCGAAACTCTGCATCACTTCTAAAATTATGGGCAGGAATACAGCCTGTAATCCCCGCCCGATTTGCAGCAATCATCATCTCCGTAGTTGTTACCAAAAACATCGGAGCCATAATAATCGGATGTTGTATCCCCAATAAAGTACAAAGTTCTGCTTGCATTTGTTGATTATAAAAAGAGAAAGGGCAAAGGTAAGGTTTTTTGTGGGAAAATGAAAAGAGAGAAACCTTACATTATTTTAATGCAAGGTTTTTAATATCTAAGGGTCATAATCTTTAGGGATTATATAAATAACAAAACCCCTCCTTTATGGGGAGGGGCTTAAAGTTAGGCGGCGATCTACTCTTCCACGTGTTACCGCAGTACCATTGACGCTGTGGGTCTTAACTACTCTGTTCGGAAAGGGAAGAGGTGTACCC
>JBJXHA010000437.1:0-4733 GCA_046160275.1 Bacteroidia bacterium
ACGAATTCGTAGGTCAGGAAATCATTTGAAATTTCAACATCATAGTGGTTGTCTAACATACAACAAAGTTACAATTCTTTTTAGTTGTTAGCAATCGGTTTTGGGTTTCCGAGCATTTCACCCAACGACACAAACTTATGAATGTGCCATCAACAAATGTAAGAAGGAGAAATTAGAATGCCAAACCTCGTAAGTATCCCACGAGCAGACACAGGCACATGCATAAGTTTGATGTTAGCAGCTGTGGGTTTTCCTTAGTCAAAGTTCAACTCCATTTACTCTAGCGAAATCCCTAATATCGTCCTCATAGTCAGTCATGTAACCTTCCTCCAAACCCTCTAACAGTTCTTCAAGGGTGTCTTTGTATAATTTAGCAGGATAACTTTTTAAGTACCTGATTAATTCACTAATTGCTTCTTCGCACCTGTCCAACTCTACAAAGGTGATGTAAAGACCTAATGAAGCAAGTTCTGATGTTGGGTCAAATTCGGTCGCATTATTAAAGTTTATAAGCGCATTGTCATATTCTTTTAAGTCAAATTGAACTCCAGCTAAAACTAAATGAACTCTATGTTTTAATTTGTCGTTTGGGTAGTCAGTCAATATTTTTGAGAATACCTTAATTGAATCTCTAAGTTCTCCCTTGTCCCGGAGTTCAATAGCTAATTCAAACATTCTGTCAATAGTTGTCATAAAATTTGTTCGTCAATCGAGTTCTCTTGACTTTTTTGTCTCTGTGCTTCTGCCATCCCATTGCTGCTAACGCCCACATATTTATGAATTTTTGCGATGGAGGAGCGCGTAATTATCCACCGTGACCAAGATAGGCAGAAAAGTAAACTCGCCAAACAGATAACCCGCAAAATTCATAAATATGATGTTATGTGCTGTGCTTTTTTATGTGTTGTCATGCCAAATGTAAACATTATCAAGTTTGTCATTTAAAAATTCAAAAATCCAAGCTCCTGATGATGACCTTGTGAATAAAATTCTAATTTTGAAATTTTCATATATTTCATTTCTCTGGTTTTCAATTAATGAATATTTATAAGCATTAGGAAAACGTCTTTTAAATAAATCAATTGTAGTCTTATTGTCAAAAACTACATCTTTAAATTCCATTGTAAATTGATTATCGCCAAAGTAGATTTTATCCAAATTTGCAGATTGACCGTGTGTTTCAAAATATGAATTCTTGTAATAATATTTTGCAGTTTTTGTTTCCCCAAACCAATTACTAATGCTTTCAAATCCACTCTCTTGAATACTATCGGGTTCACCTAAATTTTTGATAACGTCTTCTAAATTGTTTTTAACCATTAGTGTTCTGTTGATGGTAATGTCATCAAAATCAATGACCTCTAATTTTTTGTATAAAATTTCTAAGTCTTCTATTTCATTGATTACAGAATCGTCAATAGTGTTTTTTATAGAATTTTCTTTTGCACTTTCTATCTTCAAACCGTTATCTTCATGATTTAATGAGTCTTTTGGAAAATCCATACTATCAGAAGTGACATTTTGTTGGTCTTCAAAGTTGCATCCGAAAAAAAATAATAAAATAATACACTTTAAATATTTAGTCATTGTTTTTTTGTCTTGTCCTGAAATAGGTTGACCATTTTTGATGGTTAGATTATTAAAATAAAGGTAGTTGAATCTTACCGGAACATTGATAAGTTTTGTTCAAAAACTTTTTGGGGTTTTTGAAAACTTATCAACATTCCTACCTTATTCCTTACCCTGGCGATTTCATTTTGTAGCTCTTATATTGATGCTCCTGTTTTAGATGGGCTTTGCTTGGCATATTCAGATCTAGGCTCAAATGCGGGCGTTCATTGTTATATATAGCTACGGCTTGTTTTGCCATCTTTTGGGCTACTTCAAGGCTAGGAATTGTTCTTCCCAGTCCGAATTCCTGCTTGAGAATACCGTTTACTCGTTCTGCTACTGCATTCTCGTAAGGATCGTATTGCTGGGTGGTACTGAGCACCATTCCTTTACTTTGGGCATAGTCTGAGAAGTCAGGACAACAATACTGTAAACCCCTGTCACTGTGGTGAATAATGCTTTGGTGTTTAAAACTGCGATTGTCTAATGCCATTTGTAGGGCATCTTTCACTAAACCTACTTTCATATTGTCCTGTAGACTGTAGCCCATTATCTTCTTCGAATAAGCATCGGTTACCAAGGCCAAGTACGCATGGTCATCTGCTGTTTTGATATAGGTAATATCACTCACCCAAGCTTGTTCTGAATGACTGATAGTGAGCTCTTTAAGTCTATTAGGCGATTTGTAATAGTAATGCTTTGAATCGGTAGTGATGAAGTATCGCTTTGTTTTAGGCACAAGCAACTGGTTTGCCCTCAAGAAGCCATAGAACTTGTCTCTACCCATTTTGATGTCTTGGCTCTTCAATTCCGCTGCAATGAGTGTATGCAGCTTTTTAGCCCCTAATCTGGGCATTCGCTTTCGGTGTTGAACTACCAAAGCTTTGATTTTGATTTCTTCGGTTGCCATTTGTTCTGATCTGTTAATGCGTTGATAATAAGCCTGTTTACTAATCCCGAAACATTGATAGAGCCACTTTACTTTGAAAGGTCTAGTCGCTTTTTCTCTATCTGCTTTGCTAATGCTTCGGGCAATGACTTTTTTGAGAGATGCTCGCCTGTAACATGCTCTAGGTCAGCGATAATGTATTGCTGAACTTCTTTAACAAACTCAAGTTCTTCGATTTGCTCCTTTAGTTTCTTGATTTCATCGTTCTTGCTCATGGTTTTATTTGTTTGTTCAAAGGTCGATAATTTTCGTTTCCAATAAGCAATTGTACTGCGAGAAATGCCCGAAACTTTGGCCGCATGATTGATAGAGATCTGACCATTATTGATTTGGTCAATGACAGAAAGTTTAAGGTCGAAACTGACTTTCTTACGCGCGCTTTTTGGACTGGTTGATTGGTTTTCTTTTGACATAAGTGTGAACAGATTAACTAATTTTTAGTCAACCTATTTCAGGAAATGTCATTTTACGGCATAGCACATAACGCCCACATATTTATGAATTTTTGCGATGGAGGAGCGCGTAATTATCCACCGTGACCAAGATAGGCAGAAAAATAAACTCGCCAAACAAAAAACCCGCAAAATTCATAAATATGATGTTGTAGGCAGTTTTTCTTTTAGAAGTCAGCTTCATAACCATTTCCATTTTTACCATAAAATATTAGCCACCTTGCTAAAGAGAAAACAATGTGAAGTTTGCTTTCTATACTATCTTCTTCTGATTCAGGCGGATTAACTTGATCCTTTAGGTATTGTAAATTATTTTCAGAGGCTATCTTGTTGGCAATATTCAAAAGTCTTTCTCCATAATCTAAAGTTGCGTCAGCTAATTTTGTTTCCCAAGCTTCGTTAACTAAATCTTCTCCAATCAAGTCGATACAATCCTCCATAAATTTTCCTCTGAATACATTCCTGTCTTGTTCTAATGAAATATACATAGGCACACCATCTCTTTCCTTTGCTAACTCAATTACATAATAACCATCATGTTGGTTTAAGAATTCTAGTTCAGATACCGATTTGTCAGTCTCTAAATACTTGTTTTTTATCCATTCATTGGCTTCGTCATCTCTACCAACTCTCGGGGCTTTGATTGTCTCATAAGTAGTAATTTGACCATCAAACCATTCTTTTAACAATTCATCCTTTGTCGCATGTTTTTTACCTCTTAGCTTATCTAAAAAAGTTTGTTGTGGAATTTTATCTTGACTAACCATTTCAAAAATTTCCAAATATCTCTTTTCAAATCCGGGTTTGGGTTTCCCCATTGGTCTCATGTCTAATCCCATTTTGTCAGGGTTTCGGGTTTAAAATTGCCTACAACGCCCACATATTTATGAATTTTTGCGGTGGAGGAGCGCGTAATTATCCACCGTGACCAAGATAGGCAGAAAAATAAACTCGCCAAACAGATAACCCGCAAAATTCATAAATATGATGTTAGCGGTAGTTTTTATTTTGTCAAATGTCCAGCTAGACTTCTTGTCCCATTCTTAATTAATTCTGATTCAATTCCGCACAGAATTAGATTTACTCCGAGCGGGCTGTTTAATTCGAAAAATTGTTTTTTTGACTCCGCTGAATAAGTCTCTCTAACAGTTCTTAGTCTTGTTTTTGTGGAGTCAGCTATTGCAATGTCAATAGCTAGTGAATAAGATTGCCTAACTTGATTGAAAACTCTGTCACCTAGTCCGTTATTCATAAACATAAAATTCATTAATTCAACATTCTTCGTGTCCATATTATCAAGCTTGCTGATCTCAATTCTTAAACTGTCAATATAAATTGATGTTTTAGTTAGATTTGAATAAAAGTCAGTAAGCTTTATTGATAAAACAGTGTCGTTTGACAGTTGTAATGTTTGTCTATATGATTTCTTGAAGTCTGACTTAGCAAGTGAAATGTCAGCTTCCATTTCTACTTTAGCGTCTTTAACTCCGTTGTTTACTCTTTCCTTGACCTGATCGCTAAAGTTGCAACCAAAGAACGATGTTAAAAATGTCAGTATGATAAGTGATTGTCGTATCATGTCATGCAAAAATTACCGCTAACGTGGCGTGTATTTGTGAAGTGCCGATTTAACAAATGTAAGAAGGAGGAATCAACTTTGCAATTAAACCTAGCAGGAAACGACCAGAAGCCCGGCATTTCATAAATACATTGTTAGGCGA
>JBJXHA010000438.1:0-2646 GCA_046160275.1 Bacteroidia bacterium
AGGAACTAAGCCCATGGAAGCGAAGGAGACGCTCAATCAAGCGCCTGTAAGAGTACATCGGGTTTCTAAAACAGACAGTAGTTCAGTCGATGTGCTAACCCCTTTTGGCATTCCTTATGGAGGACACGGAGCCAACCCGGTTTATGTACAAGAGAAGAATATTTTAGTCACTTTTGATTCATTGAATCGAAAAACGGGTGCCTGGCGGTACACCGGGCCCGGAGACTTTACTCAGCTTTGGGTACATGATATTGGCAATACCCAAACCGCATTGTATTATCCTGATACAGGTGAAATCGTATTTGACGATTTTCTTTTGGATGAGACGGTTGATGCGGTGGTTGTCGATATTGAAACTGGAGCGGTAAAAGGGCGCGTAGCAACGAACACGAGATACACAGCATGTATGGGGATTTCACCCGGACTGGGTCGTGATTTTTATGCCGGTAGCGGCATACATGGCGCAATTTATCGGGTGTATGTAGCGAGTAATAATGATTGACGGTCATCCACTACTCGTTTGAATGCACATTATTAATTGCTTTTCACTAAAATAAAAATAAATATGAAAAATATGTTTTTCACTGAAGAACACGAGTTGTTCAGAAGTTCGCTCCAAGACTTTTTTAAAACAGAAGTCAATCCTTTCATCAATGATTGGGAGGCCGCTGGCAAAACCGACCGTGCCATTTTGAAAAAAATGGGCGAAATGGGCTATTTAGGCCTGGAAGTCGAAGAGGAATACGGCGGCATGGGCTTGGACTATATGTATTCGACCATTCTTTGCGAAGAAATGGGTAAAACAGGTAGCCTCGGATTCGAAACCGTTGTTGCAGGTCACAGCTATTTGGCGATGAATTATTTGATTCACGCAGGCTCTCCTTTTATCAAAGAAAAATACCTGCGACCAAGTGTAGCCGGAACACTGATTGGCTCACTTTCTATGACCGAGCCTTTTGCAGGCTCTGATTTCCAGGGTATTCGGACAACCGCCCAGTTAGATGGCGACGAATATGTTGTCAATGGCTCAAAAACCTTTATCTCCAACGCATATTATGGCGATTATACGGTATCTGCTGTATTAACAGAAAAAGGAATGTCCATGTTAGTCATGGATTTAAACAGCGAAGGCGTGGCCAAAAATAAGCTGGACAAAGTGGGTATTCGACTTTCAGATACCGCAGAACTCGCCTTTAATAATGTGCGTGTACCTAAAGAAAATCTCTTGGGTGAAGAGGGAAAAGGCTTTTATTATGTGATGCAAAGCCTGCAAGTAGAGCGATTGACCGGTGCAGTGGCTTGTATTGGTTTGATAGAATATGTCATGAATATTACTTTGCAATACATCTCTGAACGGATGGCATTTGGGCAAACCATCAATAAATTTCAAGTTTTGAGGCACCAAATAGCGGAAATGGCTACGGAATATGAGGCATACAAGGCTTTTTCCTACCAAACCAGTTACCGTTTGGCTCAGGGAGAAAATGTAGTGAAAGAGTGTTCCATGCTAAAAATGCGCGTAGGCGACCTCTTGAACGAAATCACATACAAATGCCTGCAAATGTTTGGTGGCTACGGATTTATGGAAGAATATCCGATAGGTCGCATTTATCGGGATGTTCGTATTGCTCCTATTTATGGCGGAACTTCCGAGATTATGAAGGAAATTATTTCCAAAATGGTGATTGACGGCGTAGCATATAAGCCTGCTTATCAGAAATAAGTTGCTAATCAACCAATCATAATGTTATGAGTAACAAAACGCTAGTAGAATATTTCTACAAATTCGAAAAAGAAAAGGCAAATCGTCCTTTTTTACGCCAACCTTTTGGTAATACTTGGGAAATTGATACCTGGGCAGAAGCAGGCGACAAAGCCCGCAGATTAGCGACCTGGCTAAAAAAACAATGCCCAAAGGAGCATGCGCATATCAGCGTCGTCTCTAAAAACTGCCGCGAGTGGCTAATAGCCGATATTGCGATTATGATGGCAGGTTTTGTTAGTGTGCCGTTTTATGCCAATTTGACGGGAGAACAACTAAAAGAAGTCATCGAATTGGGCGATGTTGACTTGGTTCTTTTTGGAAAAGTGGAAGGCTGGGACGATATGAAAACAGGTATTCCTGCGGATATGAAAGTTGGTAAATTTCCCCATTATGCTGGAAATCCTACAATAGACATGGGAACAGATTGGGATACCGTGATGAAAGAGGAGCCATTGCAAGGCAATCCTATACCAAAAATGGATGATGTTTGGTCTATCATTTTTACATCGGGTACTACGGGCACACCTAAAGGAGCATTTTTTACCCAAGACAAAGTCGCTACCGCTATCCAACATCCGTCGTCGGCTTATTGGTTTATGTTAGATGAAAAGAATGAACATCGTTTCTTCTCTTACCTGCCACTCAATCATATTGCTGAGCGAACGATTGAAGTCATGTCCATTCGTTTTGGAATAGAAATATCTTTTGTTGAAAATTTAGAAACTTTTGCTCAAAATTTAAAAGACACCAAGCCAACCTTATTTTTGGCTGTCCCGCGCATTTGGACAAAATTCAAACAAGGCATTTTATCTAAAATTCCACAAAAAAAATTAGATACCCTCCTTCGCATACCATTGGTCAATGGCTTTATCAAAAAGAAG
>JBJXHA010000439.1:0-16219 GCA_046160275.1 Bacteroidia bacterium
TTTTCTACTACCTGCCGAGAATCAAAGCAAAAATCAGCAATTGCTCGGTCTGTGGAGCCGAGAATTTGTAAGGGGGCGATATTTTGTAATAATCTATCTAACATTTTTTTAATCCAAATACAACCAAACGGCCATTCCATCTCTAATTTTTGTCCCTGCTAAAAGGGACTGCCTTCGCACTTTTCCTACGCCTTCAACGCTCACTTTTATGCCCATTTCTTCTAATAAATTTACGGCATCTCGTGCAGACATTCCCGTTACATCAGGGATAATGCCTCGCTTTTTAAATTCTTTCACATTCACTTGATGCCCATCGCTACGGCTTGCTACCCAATCCACTTTGGGAATGTTAGAAGTCGTAACGCCCATTTCTTTGTAAAAAACTTCTGCACTTTTTGCCCTTAATACTTTGGGGGTTGGGGGTTGAAAAGGTGCGTGATTCAATTTTACCAACTGCGTGGACATATCTCGATTTAAAGCGTGGGCTTGTTCGGCAATTTCCTTAAAAATCGGAGCTGCCACATCTGCCCCGTAAATTTCCCCCGCAGAAGGCTCATCAATCATTACAAAACAAGTATATTGCGGATTATCGGCAGGAAAAAAGCCCACAAAAGAAGCCTGATAACGTGATACATACGCGCCATTCATAAATTTCCTTGCCGTTCCCGTTTTCCCTGCCACCTTAAAAGGCATATCTTTAATATTTTTTGCCGTTCCAAATTCTACCACCCCCATCATCATTTTTTTCACTTTCTCCAAATTGGCAATGCTGCAAATCTGCTCGTTGCTTTTGGCTGGGGTAAAATCTTGGATAATGCTCGAATTATCGCGGACTTGTGCAATGAAATAAGGCTTTACTAATTTGCCGCGATTGGCAACAGCATTGTAAAAAGCCAACATTTGCAAAGGTGTAACGCGCACCGAATAACCAATAGACATAGAAGGCAAGGTTGCACCACTCCACAATTTATCGCCTGGACGAATCAATTCGGGTTTGGGTTCGCCCTTAATCTGCTCATTAGAAGGCTTAGAAAAACCAAATTTTTCAACATAATGAATAAAACGCTTCGGATTTTTTTCAAAACCTTTGGTTATTACTTTTGCCACCCCTACATTACTCGACAAAGCAAAAACCTCATTAAATGAAATTTTCCCATGCCCGTAGCTATCATTTATCGTTTTGTCTCCAATTTTAATCGTTCCATTACCCGTATCCACAGTGTCGTCTGTATCAATGACTTTCTCCTCCAAAGCAGCCAAAGCCGATACAAGTTTAAAGGTAGAACCTGGCTCAATTAAATTCGCAATCGCGTAATTATAGGTTTCGGGATAATTTGCAATTGCTTTGATTTTTCCTGTACTCACTTCCATTAAAATCGCAGTTCCTGATTTTGCTTGAGCTGTAATTACCCCTTTTCGCAATGCTGTTTCTGCAATATCCTGTAAATCAACGTCTAAGGTAGTCAAAACATCAAGCCCATCTTCCGAAGCCTCTTTTCCATATTGGTCAATCGGCAACATTTTATTTCCTGCAATGCGCTGCGCTAAATAATAACCATCGCGCCCGCGTAATACTCTATTATAGGAGTGTTCTATGCCACGTATGCCCATGGTATCATTCGCTACCGTCCCTAAAGTTGCGCGTCCCATTTCGCCATAGGGATAAAAACGCTTATTATTGAATTTTTCGACAATTAAAGCACCGCCTTCTTTTCTTGTTCGGTTCAAAATTGCCCAAGTTTTCATCAGTTTGAACTCCTTGTAATTCACCGTTTTGCGGGTAAGATACAAGTGTCTATCTCCTTTGCTGATTGCTTCCCTAATTTTTCGATAATAAAAAACGGAATCTATGGTAGAATCATTGGCTTGCTTACCAAAATAGAGATACAGTTTTTGAGAAAGAACTTTTAGTGAATCATCAAATTTTTCAAATTTTGTCGTATCAATTTGGCTAGGGTCAATCGCTACCTTATAAAAAGGCATACTTGTCGCCAAAATAGTTCCATCATCTGCCAAAATATTCCCTCTGTCTGCTACTTCTTTGGTGAAAAAAATGCGGTCTTCCTCGCCGATTTTGTTCCATTTATCGCTGTTAAATTGCAAAGTGGCAATTCTCAAACAAATAATTCCCCCAAACGCCACAAAGAGCGCGAATAAAAAATATACGCGAACTAAGATTTGGTTAGAGACTTTGGTTGTTTTTGCCATGGAAATAGGTTGATTGAATGGGTTTTTTTGGGTTCGCAACTCTTTGAGAGTTGCGAACCCTAAAAAACATTATTTTTTTTCTTTTTTCTTGATTAATTTATAAGGAGGCTCACCCAAATGATGCAAACCCAAGGAATCAAATTGCGTAACCAATTGTGTGTAGCGTGTGCCTGCACTCAAAGTCGCTTTTCTTGTCAAATATTCGGCTTTTAGGTCTTTGATTTGTTTTTCCAACGCATCTTTTTCGCGCACTTGTTTGTTTGCATAATGCGTATTCCAAATATAAAATAAGCCAATTGCCGCCAAAAATAGCACAAATCGTAAAAAATCGTCCACTCTTTGAACGGACAGCCACCCTGTTTGTCGCTTGCTATTCAGCGAGTTATTGGGGTCAGGAGTCATTTGCTCCATGATTTTACGATTAAAAAACTTCATTTTTTTGTGAATAGTTATTTTTCAGGCTTGCGCCTACTATCTTCTTTACTGTGTATAACACTCATCTTTTTTTGCCGATTTCGCGCTATCTAAGTTTTTATTTAAAGATTTAAAGCTTTATTTTCCATATATTTATAATATTTTCTCTTCCCAATCATTTAATCCTCTTTTTCTAATGCTAAAACTTACGCCTATCAAGTGAATCATTTTGCCTGATTGTGTGTATTTTCCTGCATAATTATTGTCTATCATTTGTTGAATTGCGTCCTTCGGCTTGTTATTTTTCTTAAATTCAAAAAGATAAACGTGATTTTCTGTTTGAACGACTGCATCAATTCGACCATTTTTAATGCTTACTTCGGCATCCATCTTCACTCCTAATAAATTGAATACCAAATAAATAACTGCATGAAAAAAGTTTTCTCCTACAGAAGAGTAATTTCCATTTGCATTTTTCTTAGAAAAAAGTTGAGCAGGAACCGCTTCAAATAAAGTTTGGATAATTTCGATAACTTTTTTTACCTCATTTACGATAAAAGCATCACGAATCGAATAAATACTTGCCCCTGCAATGCTGCCATGCATTTGTAAATATTCCCCTAACAGCATCTGATTGAAGGAGTTACGTACTTCTTGATTTGTTAAGGCAAAAGAATAAAAATCATCTCCTAACTTTTGTTTAATCGTTAAATAACCTGTTTGTATAAGTAATGTCAAGGTATTTAAGTTTCGCAAATCAAAAGTATTAAAAATACCCGCATCTAAATGTAAATTTTCTAAACTAATTTGCCCTACTTCCCTTAGCCGCTTTATCAAAAAAGTAGGCGTACCTGACTCGAACCAATAATTTGAAAACTGCGAACTCTCCAACAAGCGCAAAGTTGAAAATGGGTTATAGACGAAATTCGTCCCGTCCCAAGAAAAGCCATCGTACCACGCCTTAATTTTTGCCAAACATTCTTCCTTGGTTAGTTCATTTTCTTGAGCTAATTTTTCAATGCCTTTAGGAAAATAATGTTCTAATTCTGCTTGTGTGTAACCACATAAGTTTACAAAACGCTTATGTAAGGTTATATCTGTCAAATGATTCAATTCTGAAAAAATAGAAACTCTCGTGAATTTAGAAATTCCTGTAATGAACAAAAAACGAATCGAATTATCTAAATCCTTCAAACTTCCATAAAATGTCTTCAAGATATCACGATTCTTAATTGCCAATTCTACCCCGTCAAATTCCAGCCCTTGCGTAATAGGTTTGTCATATTCATCAATCAAAATGACGACTTTTTGCTGATATTTTGATTGTAAGGCAAGGATTAGTTCTTCAAAACGCTGACTTAAAGATTCTTTTCTCAGCTCAATCTTATCTTCTAAAGCCCTATCAGTTAAGGCATTTGTTAAGGCTGAAAGCAAATTATCATTATCTGCCCCAATCCTTGTCATCGAAAGATGAATAATAGGATAAGCCTGCCAGTCTATTTTATCATAAATATACAAACCCTTAAAGTTTTCCTTTTTTCCTTCAAAAATAGATTTTAATGTACTGATTAACAATGACTTACCAAACCTGCGCGGGCGAGAAAGAAAATAAACAAAACTGCTTCCTTGCAGAAGTTGATAAATCAATTCTGTTTTATCCACATAAATTCGATTTTCCTCTATCAAGCGGTCGAAAGTTTGTGTGCCTAATGAATATTTTTCTGTTTGCATTTGTTTATTGAGATTGTTTTACAAAAATAAGCAATTCGGCGTAACTCGGCGTTTTTTATTTTGTTAAACCTCCTTTTTTTCTACCACCCGCAACTTCGCACTTCTTGCCCTTGGATTCTGTTCTATTTCTTTTTCAGAAGGAGCGATCGCTTTTCGGGTGATTTGTGTCCAAGGTGAAAGTACATTTCCAAAAAAGTCTTCTGTTTTTTTGTCCTGCAAATTTCCTGAACGCATAAAATGCTTCACCATTCTGTCTTCTAAAGAATGATAAGACATCACTACCAACCTGCCACCTGTGTTTAAAAGTTCAGTTGAAGCCAATAGCATCTGCTCCAAAGATTTTAATTCCCCATTTACCTCAATTCGCAAAGCCTGATACAGTTGTGCCAAATATTTATTTCGTTCCTTTGGTGGAATACAAGGCTTCAGAATTTCTTCTAGTTGCGTAGTGCGTTGGATTTTTTCAATTTTACGGTGTTCTGCAAGGATTTTCGCTGCTTTTCGGGAATTGCTAATCTCACCATATTTAAAGAAAACATTAGCCAAAGCTTTTTCTTCGTATTCATTAATGACCAAAGCCGCTGTTAATTCCTCTTCTTTGTCCATTCTCATGTCCAAATCTGCCTCAAAACGAAAACTAAAACCGCGCTCTGCCGTATCAAATTGATGCGAAGAAACCCCTAAATCTGCTAAAATCCCGTCTATTTTTTCAATTCCTCTGTTCTTCAATTCTCTTTCTATGTATCGAAAATCAGTAGGGATAATCGTCAAACGCTCGTCATTCCATGCATTTGCGCGCGCGTCTGCATCTCTATCAAAGGCGAAAACCTTGCCTCCTTCTCCTAACTTTTCCAATATCGCTCGTGTATGCCCTCCTCCGCCAAAAGTTAGGTCAGCATAAATACCTTGCGGTTTTATATTCAAGAACTCAATACATTCATTCAATAAGACAGAAAGATGATACATTTTCAGTTATCAGTTATCAGTTACCAGCTATCGGTTATCAGTATTTTTGCTTACTGATGACTGTTTACTGTAATACTGTTCATTACTTCTTGTGCCAAAGCCGCAAAATCTGTTTCGGCAGTGGATAGCCAATTTTGATAGGTTTCTTTGTCCCAAATTTCAATACGGTCGAGTTGGGCAAGCATAATCAAATCTTTTTTTAAGCCTGCTTTTTCGGATAAATACTTGGAAATTAAGCCTCTATCTTGGTTATCCAACTTTAAAATGCTTACACCACTTAAAAATAGTCGTGCAAAAGTTCTATTTTTAATTTCATACATATTTAGGCGTTGAATTTTTTGAACTTCCTGCGCCCAAACATTTTTAGGATACATTACCAAGCAGTCATCAAGCCCTTTATGCAGCACAAAATCGGATTGTTCTTCCTCTGGCAATTGCTTGCGCAGTGAGGAAGGCATCAAGAAACGCCCTTTTGCATCTAGCGTAACTTCATATTCTCCGATTAATAGGCTCATTATCAATTAATTATAGTATTGCTACAATATCACACTAATTCGGGGTTAAAGTTAAACACTTTTCCCCATTTTTTCCCACTTTTTCCCACATTTTTTTTATACTTTTTTGAAATTTTTTTTTGGAATATTATTTTTTGCGTGAAATATTGTAATTTTTAGTAACAGGCGAGTAGTTGCCTATTTTTTTGTGCAAAAATAGGCAATAATTTTGTCTTTTGTTGTAAAATTTTAGGATTTTATGTGCCAATGTTTTTTTTATTGAGAAAGGAAACATTGTTTTTTTTATCTCCTTTGATATTCAATCCAAACTCGTTATCTTTGTTTTCAAAATAGAATAGAAATGAAAAGACATACCTATATTTACTTGCTAATCATAACCTTATTTTTCTGTCATTGTGATAGGGGTAGTATTTTTCCGCCTGAACCACTAATTGAATACGTGAGTGTGAACCAAACCTTCCTTGATTATAAGGTGTTAGAGCCCCAAGCAAGAGAGCTAGTTATCACTTTTCAGTTTCGAGATGGAGACGGAGATTTAGGCAATGCTGACGAGAATCAAAATGAACCTAATTTATTGGTAAAAGACAATCGCCCAGAGTTTAGTACTAATCCCAACAACCCTTATGCGAGTAGTATCCCCTTTCTGCCCAAAAATTCTCGTAAGCCTTTGCAACAAGGTACGATTTCGGTAACTTATACTCCAACTACTCCTACACCTACTAAAGATAGCACTACTTTTACCATATATATATATGATCAAGCAGGAAATAAGAGCAATGAAATTACGACTCCCATGATTTATTTGACAAGATAATGAGGAAAAGGAGTTCTACGAAAATTCTCTAAAAAAACAGGGAATTTCCTTACATTGAGGCAAACTTTTTTAATTTTTCTCACATTTCTCCTAAAAATAAGAAGTAAGGTGTAAAAAATAATTTGCTTTTTGGGGAAATTTTCAAAAAAAGCCTTAAAATGAAGCCTTACGCACTTTTTTGATAAAAATCAATTCCTTGTATGTGGAAAAATATGATACTTGGATTACTTTATATGGGTTTATTTTTTTTAGATAAATTTCTATCAATGAAATAATTTGTTATTTTTTGCTATTTCCTTACATATAACTTTTGCAAGAGTAAATACAGCCTATTCGCCGCAGATTTTGGCACGAGATTTTCTATTATAACTTTGTAATTGACTTAAAACGTTTTTATAATATCCTCACATCTCATTCGTTCTTAGTATTATAAAAAAGTCAACTTTATCAGGTACCTTATTTTATTTCAATCCATCAATTACTAAATTCATCATTTTTCAATCACTTTTTAAAATTATCATGAAAACGATTGTTTTGTCTGCTATTTTCACTGCTTTTGCGTTCTTCGGTGCATCTTCTTTACAAGCACAAATGACTATGACTCCTAAAGGTCTTGTCCCAAATGCGAATAATGAAACAGTTACAGAATATGATGTAATGTTAAAAGAGGAGTTTGAAGAAGAAGTACTCGTTTGCTTGAACCGTGAATATACAGAAATGTTATTTCTTGAGTCTGAGTTAATTGCAGAAGAGGATTCAGAAATGGATGCAACAGAAGACGAAACTCTTTTTTCTTTTGCTTCAAAAGATGAAGAAGGAGTATTTGAGCCGATTGCATCTGTAGATAATTGGGACTTAATCGAAGAGTTTTAAGCACACTGACAAACATATAACATTATATAAGCTCGTACTCTGTACGGGCTATTTTTATTTGACGTAATTGTAAAAACCGACAGGATTTTTCTAAAAAATGGGTTACACAAACGCTATTGCAAGTGTTGTTTGTGTAACCCATTTATGAATATAAAAAAATAAAGCTAAGCTACTCTTTCACAATTCGTTGCGAAAAACTTCCTTTTGCTGTTTTGATTTGCGCAAAGTACATTCCTTGCGGAAGATGCGCCAAAGAAATTTGGGCAAAAGCACCCATTTCTTGTTGCAAAACGGCTTGCCCTGAGACATTATACAAGCTGAAGGTGCCAGAATCTTTTATATCTGTCAATTCGATAAAAAGACTATTTTGTGTAGGATTGGGGAAAAGATGGGCAATGTTTTCGCTAGGCGTTTCGATAGCTGTATTTTGATTTGCTAATACAAATTTTACCGCAGCCCAGATGTCAAGCCTGCCGTGTCCATAGACGTTATTTGGTAAAGAGGTTGGGAGGTCGTTACCGCAGCCTTCTTCTGTATAGAGAGGTTTGGCGGTCATTTCTAAAATATGCTGCACCGAATCCACATTACCTTTGAGCATGGGCGCGGCAGATAGCAACAAAGCCACCGCTCCTGCTACGTGAGGTCCCGCCATGCTCGTGCCACTCATAGATTGATAAGTTCCTCCCGGTACGCAAGAACGAATAAATACGCCTGGTGCGGAAATATTGGGCTTCAGGCGGTTACTACTATCAATATTGACGGTACCTCTGCTGCTAAAATTAGCAATCGTATCTACCCAATTCGTTGCGCCTACCGAAAAACTCGCTTCAAACATTGCGGCAGGGTCTTCTATAGAATGACAACTCGGTCCGCTATTTCCCGCAGAAACCACCACCACAATCCCTGCAGCTCGCGTATTGGCAACTACTTGCTCCATGATGCTAAAATTGCTAGGGTTGCAACCTTCTGTGGGAGGGCAGCCCCATGAATTATTGATAACATCGGGAGCTTTTGAGGTCAAGGGATTGGCATTATTAAGGTCAGTTGGGGCAATGAACCACTCAAAACCTTCGATATAAGTGGTGGGTGTGCCGTAACCCCTTTCCATGTTGCGCACGCCTACCCATTTTGCATCGTATGCTAAACCTATTTGCTCATTTCCCGATAAGCCTACCATCGTTCCCATGGTATGTGTGCCATGTTCTTGGTCATCGCAAGGAACAAGTATATTAAAACCACAAGGATTTAGGGTGTCAGAATGATGTGTATCCGCTTGATGAATTGCATCATGCCAATTATAATTATGGTCGGCAAGAGTCCCGTCCCAGCCTCTGTATTTATCTTTCAAGGCTTCATGTTCCCAATCATAACCTGTATCTTGCCCCCCTACGACAATTCCTTGCCCTGTATAACCTGCATTCCACACCGAATCCGCCTCAATCATTTGGATTCCCCATTCCACGGCTCTTATGCCGCCTTTGTCTTTTTTGCTATATTCCACAGGTTTATGGTAATACAAAGCCGAATTTTCATTAATTGCTAATACATCTTGACGTTGTGCTAAGTCTTGCATCAAGTTTTTATCTGCGGTTAATGCAAGGACATTTGCTGCCCAAAAACTACGATAAGCAATACCTTTTGTTTGTAAGTAATTGACCAAATTGGCTTGCGATTTTTTTGCAAAAGTAGTTAAGGTTTGATACACAAATTGCCCCTTTGCTTCTTTTGTTTTCAAATGCTTTGCCGCAGACAAATCCGCTTGCCCTTTCAAAATGACTAAACACTCGGCTTTTCCCTTTTCATTTACCTTTGCCCATAACAATGGGTCAATGTTTGCTTGTTGGGCTGTCATCTGAATTGCCCAACCTAACAATAAAAATGTAAATAACTTGTTCATATAAAAATAGATAGTGAGTAATAAATCTTTTCTCTATAACGCATAAAGCGGTAAAAAGGTCGTGCAAGGTAGCAAAAAATGCAATTCTCCCCTTGATTTGCCAAGAATAAAAAACGCCTTCAATCGGCAATCTTTTTCTTTTTTAGGTCAATAATTCAAGTAGTAAACCAGTTTGCGGAGAAAGGGGGCAAACTTTTTTTCTACTTTTCTCCGAAATCTTATATTAAAACACTTGTTTGTTTCGTTTTTTTATTATATTTGCAAGCCAAGAACTTGTATATCAATTTCATCACTCTCGTTGTAACTACTATTTATTTATAGATTTATGCTTAAAAGAATACTTTTTACTACTTTTACGTTGCTCGGAACTAGCCTGCCTATATTTGCACAGCTAGTCGTATCTGGCACACTTAATGACCCACTTCAACCTGAATTGTATATTGAAGATGGAGCTAACTCTTTCGTATATGTACAAGGGGATGTCGTGGCAAATAGCGGAACTACACCTGGTTTAACTCCACATATCGTAGTCAATGGAGGACTTTTTGTGGATCAAGATTTTGGAACTGCTACGCCTGGTGATATTAAAAACCAACTTACCGGCGCGGATTTGCGTTTTGATAGACAAGCAGGAGCTACTATAACAGGTTCATTGCCAAGCATCTCTAATGCTGGGGTAGGGGGGACAGTGCATCTTATGGCTGACGGTACTCAAGAAATTGAATCTCCTGACGGGCAAAGCGTTCATTTTTATAATGTCAACTTAGCCAATGATAATGCGGGCGGTGGTGCTTCTGTTCAAGATAGAACGATTGTAAATACCGCTACTGCGGGAACGCTAAAAGTGACAGTAGGAGCAACAAGAGCTTCTTCTGCTTCGGGTAGTGGAAGATTGTTGTTAAGTGATGACCGCCTAAATACTAACGACCATCTTGTTGAGGTGCGTAACAACAGCATTGCCGCTATTGAAAGAGATGCTGCGGGAAGTGCAGCTTTTGCTACTCCTGGTATGGATCCTGATAATCAAGCTCCTGACAATGACAAAGGAATGGTAACTAGTACCGAAAATGGGCGACTTGGGCGTTTGATTAATGGTGGGCAATCCTATCTTTTCCCCGTAGGTATGGCACCTGGTTCTTCTGTTACTGTGCCTGTGGTAAACCCTATTGGAACAATGCCTTTGTATCGCCCAGCTTTAACGCAAGGGGGAACCGCAGGAGAGATTTATTACGTGGCAATTCTTCCGAATACCCCAAATACAGGTTCTATGATTACCAACCTGCCCGGAGCCTTGAACACTTTGTATTATTGGAGAATTAATACAAGTGGTGCAAGTAGTCCTACCAGTTTGCGCCTTTTTGGTACTTATACGGATATGACGGCTACTTATGATTTTTCAGGTTGTGCAGGTACATTAGTGGATAGTTTGATTGCGAATTTGTCTGTTGCACAAGCTGAAAATGCTAATATTACAGGTTGGCAAGACCAAGCAGGAACTGGAAGCCATGCGCCTTTAGCGGGTTTTATGCCTTTTGGTGAATCAAGCTCGTATTCAAGCATTCTTCAACCCTTTGCCCCACTTTCTACTGTTACCAATGAAGATGTCGGATTTACGCTTTCTCGTGTCCCACTTTCTACAACTCCTTTTTATTCAGTGGGTTGCGACCCATTTCCTCTTCATGGCATAGAACTTACTGCGGTAGGTAAATTTGGTAAATTCATTGATTTGGATTGGACTACGATTTTAGAGCATAATGGCGATAAATTTGAAATGGAAAGAAGTACAGATAATGCGAATTTTACAAGAGTAATTGGTTTGGATAAACAAGCAAATGGTACACCTTCTACTTACGGTACTGAAGACCATGCGGTTTTACCTAATACGCGCTACTATTATCGTGTGAAAAGAGTAAGCATTGATGGTGCTTCTGAATATTCTAATGTGGCAAGTGCTATTTTGGAAAATACAAAAAGTGTGATTGGGGGCGTATATCCTAACCCAACCAATGGCGACATTAATATAAATATTTATGCTAATGGCGAAAGAGATTACCGTTTCAGAATGTTCAATGCAATTGGACAAGCGGTATTCAATAAAGAAGTAACGGCACTTCCAGGCGAAAATGTGATAAATTTAAACCTCACAAAACTTGCCATAGGAACTTATCAATTAGTGGTAACAGATTTAGAAACAGGCCAAATTTCTGGTGTAGTAAAAATCTTACGCTACTAATCTATAAAAATGCCAAACTGATAAAATTAGCCCTTGTTGCGTGTTTTCACCAACAAGGGCTAATTTTATGGTTTTTTATTTCCTAAATAACATTTCCAAGTTCTCAATGCAATTATTTCGTTACCTTTGTGAAAGAAATCAAACGGTAAAAATCCATGAAAATTGCCATTTACGGTCGCCTGACAGACAATACTGATATTACGACGCTCTGTCGTTTTTTTGAATATTTGAAAGTGGTGCAGATTCAAGCGCAAATGTATGCTCCTTATTATCAGGCGATTCAAGAAAAATATGCAGGAATTTTGTCTTTTTATGAAATTCCCCTTTTTGAGCAAGCAATAGAAATCGGGAAAGTGAAAATCATTTATAGCATGGGCGGAGATGGTACGGTGTTGGAGTGTGTTCGCTTGTTTGGTAAGTTACAAAAGCCAATTTTTGGGGTAAATTTTGGGCGTTTAGGCTATTTGACTTGTATTACCCAAGACGATTTGATTCAGGCAACGGAAGACCTCAGACGTGATATGTACCGTATTGATGAGCGCGACTTGTTATCGGTAGTTTCAGATCCGCCGGGCATTTTTGGAGAGGAAAATTTTGGATTGAATGATTTAACCTTACATAAATCGCATACCAATGAAATGATAACGGTACATACTTATGTCAATGGGGAGTTTTTAAATTCTTATAAAGGAGATGGGTTGATTATTGCAACTCCCACAGGTTCAACGGCTTATAGCCTTGCTTGTGGAGGTCCTATTATTTTTCCTGCTTCTGAAAACTTCATTATTACCCCCGTTGCGCCTCATTCTTTGACGGTGCGCCCTGTTATTATTCCCAATACTTGTGTGGTATCTTGTGAGGTTGTTTCTCGTTCGGGGCAGGCAATGGTCGCGTTAGATACACAAACCAAAATTATTCAACCCAATATGGCGCTTGCGATTCGAAAAGCAGATTGGCGGGTGCAGTTAGTAAGGTTGTATGATACAAAATATGTGGCTACTTTGCGCAGAACGTTGATGTGGGGAAATGATGCAAGAAAATAAGCGAGAACATTACTCAACCACGAGTTTCCCAAAACTCAATACGCCATTCCCATTAATACGATACAGATAAATACCTGCTGCCAAAGCTGGCAGTTCTAAGGAAATCGTTCCCTCTAAATCTTGTCGAACATATACTTTTCCATTCGTATCATATAAAGTAAAAAGATAAGGGAAATCGCTCAAAGTTCTAATGGTAATGGTTTGATTTTCAGGAATTAAAGTCGGAAATACTTCAAAATCTTTGTAACCATTTACCCACACTTTTTCAGGTAGAGAATATCTCGTTGTACCATCTTTATCCACCCATTTTAACTGATATTCATTTAGCCCCACAAAAGGCGTTTCATCATATAAGGTATAAGTTTTGGCACTATCACTGTTTTGTATCACTTTTACCTGTGTTAAAGGTTGAAATGTAGTACTTGTACTTCTTCTTTCTACTTCATAATAATCCACATTTTGCTCCTTATTTACCCCCCAATTCAATTTTACGACCTGCCCATCTATTAAATTTGCCTGAAAATATTGAAGATTAACAGGAAGATTGATGCTAGTACTGATTTGAAATTGCCCAAAAGAATTCAAACTACTACTATTCGAAAAAGTAATATTGGCATTGCCACTGCCTGCGGTTAAGGCATCTGCTAAGTCAATCGCACTTCCCCACACATTCCCCGTTGCATTTTCTTTCCGCTTAAACAACTTAAAATTTGCGACATCATTTGCCGTAGAACCCGCAATAGATAGACCGCCAAAAGTTAAGCTATTGAGGGGCGAGAAAGTCGCATTTTTTCCATAATTATTAATGATATAATATTGTTTTTCTGGAATAGAATACAAACCTGCCGCATAATCTGGACGGCTAAAGATTTGATTTACAATAATTTCTCCATCAGGTAGGATTCCTGATATTGGAAAATCTATATTGACTTGTGTTTTTAGAAATTTTTTCAAACCACCCACATCTATCCATTGCCTATCGCTCACGCCACTGCCCACGGGTGCGCTAGAAAGAATACGAGAAGCTGCTCCTGCCCATTGTGCGTGTGCATTATGTACATGGTCTAACACCTTGCCACTCGACTCATTAAACTGATAATAAGCAAGTAAAGATTCATCTTTTGTAGGATAATTTCGCGTAAAATGACGCATTTCTCTCACCTCTGCTTGACTCAAAGCGCGTGAATAAATACAAACCTCATCTAATACGCCCGTAAAGGTGCGATTGAGATTGCCGTTGTCATTTCCTAAATAAAATTCGGAAGAAAAGGGGAGGGGAGAATGTAAGTTCGTACCCATTCTTTTATGTGGAACACCATTCAAATAAAGAATCGCAGAGTCGGGATAAATGACTAAGGTAACTTGCGACCATTCATTTATTGGGAGAAATGCTTCACTGTTCCAAAGATAACTTTGGGGATTCGCCGCCCAATAATAACCCAAACGATTGCCATTAACAAGCGTAATACCACACGATTGCGTGGTAAGAATGCCCACCGCATTTGCTTGGAGTACGCTAGGGTTCACCCAAGCAGAAAGGCTAAGGCTGGCGGTTGTTTCCATCTCAATGGGAGGAGTGTAGAGGTAACTACTTCCACCCTGTAATTCTACGGCTGCACCCGCAACTGTATCAGGTTCACAATTATTTTGGACAGAAATCATCTTTGGTACCGTTATCATATCTTGATTGCCTAACGAATCTCGAACAAACAAAAATACGCTATAATCCCCATTTTTATCAAAAACTGCTTTCGGATAAGGGCTATTTGCATCGCTCAAATAAGCAGGTTGTGGCGAAATTGACCAAGACCAAGTTGCACCTGCGCGCGCTAACATGGAGTAATCTTCAAAATAAACGGTATCTCTTGAGCAATTCACCGTTAATTTGTCCGCCATGGGCTGCGCCACAGGTTTTGAGGGTTCATACATTTCTGCCTCCCAAATTCCGCGATTAAAAGTAGCCGCACGAATTTTCCCTGTTTTATAAAAAGGGGCAAGCTGTAAGGTGTTGAATTTCAAGGGCAAAGAATGCCCCCAAAATTTCCAGTCATTATGAGAATTGTTTCGGTAAAAAATCGTTTTATCCGTAGCCAAATACACACCGCTATTTGTTCCGCCTTGCGTTACCAAATATTCAATATAATGCCCATCTAAGGTATTGGAAGAAAAGTTAAGCCAAGTTTCTCCGCCATTTTCGGTTTTAAATACTTTGTTTAGGCTATTTCCTCCTTTACTAAATGCTAACCATAACTCATTTTCATCACTTGGATTTAGGCTAATATAGCCCGATTCGCTAGGTTCTAGCGGTAAATTAAGGCTTGTCCATGAAATACCGCCGTTGTTAGTTCGCCAAAGTGCCAAACTTGTACCCTTGCCATTTTTTTGCAAAACATACATCACTTTGGGGTTATTGCGTGCAATTTCAATCCCTAAAACAATGTGCGTATTGTCATTACCGAAGGTATAAAGCAAAGAGAAATCCACCCCGCCATCGGTGCTTTGCCACAACTGATGCTTATTTCCAAGAAAAAGGTGATTATAACAATGGGGGTGAAAAGCCACTTTGCTCTGTCCCTCATTGTAGGGTGTTTCGTTGGGATATTTAGAAAAATAAAAACTGTTTACTGTTTCCGTGAGCGTTTTGGGCAAAATTCTTCCTCCCAAATCGGAATAGAAAGTTTTGCGTTGTGTTGAGGGAAATACATAACCCGTAGCTGCCTCGCCACCGCCTAATTTTAGATAAGTTCCATTCGGATAATCTTGATACCAAGCTGCATTACCATTATGATACCGCCCACCAACCAATATATCCTCATTCCAACCGCTACCAAAGCCCCAAAATTCAGACGCATTGATGCCTTTGTTCCGTGCTTCATGGGTATTGCTATTTTCATTATATAAATTAATACCCCCATCGGAGCAAACCCAAATATCATTTCCGAGAATATCAATGTCTTGAATGTCAGCGTGTTGTTTTCCATCTCCTCCTACATAACCGCCAATATGTGCCAAAGTCGCACCTGCATTGTTGGATTTTAACAAATTTAAAAAACCTAGCCAAAGCGTATTTTCTTGGGTTTGAGAAACGCCAAAAGCCAAATTATAATAGCCTTGTTCATAAGCGGGTGTTGTATTCGGGTAAATTGTGCTTGTATTGCCAAAGCTGACAGGACAAAAATGTTCTCCCGAATAAGGCCCTCCAATTTGTCCACAAGGAACAGCCCAAGTTTCGCCTTTGTCGCTACTTTTAAAGATGCCTAGAAAGTTGTTATCGTTGACATTTCCATCATGATATTGTCCTAACAAAAGGGCGTAAACACAGTGCGGATTTGCGGCAGTTACCGCTAATTTTCCACCGCCATCGTAATTATTTAGGGTGTCATTTTCCAAAGGATTGAGCCAGCCTGCGCTCATTCTTGCCCAAGTTTCGCCTTTATTTGTGCTTTTCCAAAATTCGGCTATTTTTTGAGAAGGATTATTTTTAAGCAAATATACTACATCTGCATTATTGGGCTGGTGCTTAAT
>JBJXHA010000440.1:0-18444 GCA_046160275.1 Bacteroidia bacterium
AAATGTAATGCTGTACGGGCTGCTTTAGCTGCCCGATAACTTGCAAAAACTTCGTTTTTGCGCTTTTGCGGCAGCTAAAGCAGCCGCTACAGGTTTTAGTTAGCATTACATTTGAAGGACTACCCAACTTGGTTATTATCAATAGTTTGAGTGAAAATATTAACATAAGCTAATTCTTGCCGAGTACTTACAAGTAATAAATTCATAAAACGCGTAGAACTATCCATTCTCAATTCTCCATTTTTCATTCTCTATTAGTAAACTATCAATTATTTCATATATTATGATAAAAGAAATTCAACGGCTAGATAGCGTTATTCCCGGTACAAATTTACCGAGAGTAATTATTATTGGGGGAGGTTTTGGGGGGATTCACTTGGCTCAAAACCTTGCAAATCAGGCGGTTCAAGTGGTAATGTTTGATAAGAACAATTATCATACCTTTCAACCTTTGTTGTATCAAGTAGCAACGGGTGGCTTAGAGCCTGATTCCATTGCTTTTCCTTTGCGAAAATTGTTTGATGACCAAGAAAATTTCATTTTCCGTCATGCAGAGGTATTACAGATAGATATTGAAAATAAAACCCTTGAAACAAGCATTGGCGCGGTCAGTTTTGATTATTTAGTCTTGGCTACAGGCAGCATTACCAACTTTTTTGGCTTAGATATTCAAGACAAAGCAATGAGCATGAAAACGATTCCAGAGGCATTAGATTTGCGCTCTTTAATTTTGCAAAATTTTGAAAAGGCAAATTACGCACTCAATCCACACGAAAAAAGTGCTTTGTTGAAATTTGTGGTGGTCGGTGGTGGCCCTACGGGCGTGGAAACTGCAGGAGCTTTGGCTGAATTAAAGAAATTTGTTTTGCCCAATGATTATCCTGAATTAGATATGCGCCAAATGGAAATTCATTTGATTGAGGCGAGCGATAAGTTGTTGAATGGCATGAGTGAGCAGGCATCTGTGGCAGCTTTGAAAGATTTGCAACGCATGGGCGTTCATGTTTGGCTCAATACCGTAGTGAAAGATTATAATGGCACCAAGGTGATTACCAACAAGCCCCTTGATTTTGAAGCAAGTACCGTAATTTGGGGTGCAGGGGTAAAAGGAAATATTGTTGCAGGAATCCCTAGCGAGCAGTTAAACAAGGCACAACGTGTAAAAACAGATGCTTTTAATCGCATGGAAAACCACGAAAATATTTTTGCGATTGGCGACATTGCCTATATGACCGCAGAGGCAGCTTATCCGAATGGACATCCGCAAGTGGCGCAAGTGGCAATGCAACAAGGGGCAAATTTGGCAAAAAACATTGCGAATTTGTTAAGTGGTGCGCCCTTAAAACCTTTCATTTATAAGGACTTAGGTTCTATGGCAACGATTGGGCGCAACAAAGCCGTAGCCGATTTACAAAAAATGCACTTTAAGGGATATATCGCTTGGTTAATGTGGATGATGATACACCTTATCGCGCTCATTGGTTTCCGCAATCGTTTGGTAGTATTAGCCAACTGGGTGTGGAGTTATTGGACGTATGACCGTGGGGCGCGGGTGATTATTCGACCTTATGATAAAAAAGAAAAGGAGTTGGAGGTATTAGAAAAGGGCTAAGAGCCTGAAAAAGGGGCTGTCAAAAAGGACAGCCTCTTTTTTTAAGCGATAGAATAACACTTTACAAGTATTTTCCAATATTTATTTCCCTAACGCCTTTTCATACACTTCTAGTACCTTCGTTCCTACTTTTTCCCAACTAAGAGCTTGTACGCTTGCTTGGTTGATGCGCCCAATTTCTTCGGAAAGGGAGGCGGAATGAAGTAGTTCTAAGATATAATCAGCCATGAGTTCTACGTCTTGGCTGTCGGCGGTAAGCGCGGCAGTGAGGATTTCGAGGCAACCTGCTTGACGAGAAATGATACAAGGCACGCCAAATTGTGCGGCTTCTAGGGCTGCAATGCCAAAAGGTTCTGAAACAGAAGGCATTACGAATACATCAGCCATAGAAAGAAGTTTTTCCACCTCTGCTTTTTCCAAGAATCCAGCAAAATGAAAACGATGCGAAATGCGGTGTTTTATCACTTCTTCCATCAAGGCATCTTGCATATCACCTCTACCTGCCATCACAAAACGCACATTATCATGCTGTTCAAGCACTTTCATCGCAATTTTCAAGAAAGTATCGGGTCCTTTTTGATAAGTAATGCGCCCTACAAAAGCTACTAACCTTTCTTTAAAGCTCTTTTCTGATTTAAAAGCTTGCTTTTTGTCAATCGCGTTATGAATCGGGTGAATTTTGGTAGCCTCTATTTTATAATGTTCTGTCAAAATATTTGCAGCATATTGGCTAACAGGAATCACAAAATCCGCTTTTTCCATTGCCTCCTTCTCCATTTGATATACCCAGCCTTTGCTATCTTTGCCTGCACGGTCATATTCCGTGGAATGAAGATGTACAATTAAAGGTTTCCCCGTTGCTGCTTGAAGCGCCAAAGCCGCAGGAAAAGTCATCCAATCGTGCGCATGAATAAGGTCAAATTCTTTACCTTTCACCTGCTCTAACACAATGCGAGTGTAGTCCATCACTCTTTTTCGCAAATCACCCTCATACAAAGCCTCCTCCACAAACGGATTTGCATAGCTAGTGAGTTCCGTTTTGCTCAACTTTTTTTCAGAAGCCACTTGCACAGGAGCTTTTTCTGTTTCGTAAGGATTGAGAAAAGTGTCCACCCAAAGCGTTTCCCACTGCTGCTCTACCCACTCACTTGTTTCGGCTTTGGTAACGGCTCCTAACTCATTCAATCCAATCAATTTAACTTGCTCATTATCAGGGAAAACGCCTGTTTTTGGCACAATCATGGTGAGTCGTGTAAAAGGGGAAATGGCTTTCACCAAACCTTGGCAGGCTACCCCTAAGCCCCCGTTAAAATAAGGCGGATACTCCCAGCCTAACATCAAAATTTTTGGTTTCTTCCACATTTTAAGAAATAGTGAAAAGTGAATAGTGAATAATGAAAAGTAAAAATAACAAACTATTCACTTTTCACTATTCATTATTCACTAAATTAATGGTATATACTTGATTTCATTGCCTCGTACATAAAAGTTGCTTCCGTTTCTGTGAAACAATTTGCAAGGCTTAAATAATCGGTAATTTCTATTTGAAAGCTATCTTGGGTAATGTTATGAAAGAAATGATAGCAATTTCCTCTCGTTTTATCCTCTGTTTCGAATACGAAACCTTTACCATCGTTTTGCGCCAAATCGCCAAAACTACCGCGATGTTTTTCTTTGTCTAAGCGTTTTTTCCCTACCGAATCCGCATTAAAAGTAGGGTCGGCATATTCACGCAGCATTTCCACCTTGACTTGAAATTGATTGTAGGAAATTTTCACAGCATTCTGTTCTAAGGCAAGCGTATCTTTTTCAATTGTAGCCCCTTTAGGAACGTTGACTTTCACAGGAATCCCATACGTAACCAAGTCTTTTTCCTCCAAATCGGACTTTTTCAACCCCTCTTTGCTACAACTAAAAGCCACAAAGGAAAGTGTTAGGACGGAAATCCAAATATATTTTTTCATTTCTTGCTGATATAATGAATGGTTGCACCTTAATTTGAAGGCACAAAGATAGGAATTTTCTGTTAATTCTACGAATTTTAAAGGAAAAAACTAGACTAAACGACATTCGCCCTTGCCTGCAAATTGCAAGCAAGGGCGAGTCCTTCTTTTAACACAAAATGTATTATTTTTTACCCAACAATTCTTGAGGTTTTGCTGGAGTTTTTGCCAACATATCTTTGGCGGCATCACCCATTTTACAATTACCTGTAAAAATTGCACCCATTTGTACGACTAATTTTTGCGTAAAAACATCGCCAAACACTTTGCCTGTTTTGTCAATTTGTAGCAATTCGCGGGTGATAACATCACCTTTGATTTCGCCTTCAATAATGGCATTGCGGGCATCTATGCTGCCTTCAATCATGCCTGTAGCACTAACGACCAAACGAGAATTACAAACAATCGTACCCACCACTTTCCCCTCAATTCTCATGTCGCCTTCTGCATTAATATTACCCACGATAACCGTTCCAGATGAAATCGTGTTCAAACCGCCGCCGCCTTCTCCTCTTGGAGCTGCTGCTACGCCATTATTTTCGTTATTTTTGTTACCACCAAACATATAATTACTGGGATTAATTAAGAAAGTTCAACTTTGATTAGAATGTGGGCAAATATAATACTTTTTATTGACTTGCAAATTTTAAGTAAAGAAGTTTTTCAAAAAAAAAAGAATAAAGGCTTGATTGTCAAAGAAAAAACTTATGAACATTATAATTTTAACCCTTAATTCATCACATTTTCTCACTTCTTTTTGCAAAAAAGCAACTGCCAAAGCTATCACAGCTTTGGCAGTCAAGATACAAGTATGAACTACAAACCCCTCACTTTTGGCTTTGTATATTTTTAATCAAGGATTGATTTCTTTTCTAGCTTCAATATTTCAATATTCGTTGTTTGAATATATGCTCTTAAACGCAGCTTTTCTAAAAAGCGTTGTCTCGTTGTTCCTCTCTTTTTTCAATCGTGTCTTTTCTGTCAAAATGTGTGTGATTTTTGTGAATATTTATGCTTAAAGAAGCAAAAAGGAAACGAGGCGAACCCCATCTCCCTTTTGCGCTTTTTTAGGAATGAACCTTTATTTTTTTGTAACACGCACTGAAATACGGCGATTTTTTGCACGTCCTTCTTCTGTGTCATTGCTTGCTACGGGATTCGTGTCACCATAACCTTCTGCGGCAAGGCGTTCCGTTTTGATGCCCATTTTTTCTAATTCTGTTTTTACCGTATTGGCACGGTCATTAGAAAGTTTTTGGTTATTTTTAGGGTTTCCTACATTATCAGTATAACCGCCAATTTTAATGGCAACTTCGGGGAATGCTTTCAAGATTTCGCCTACATTGTTTAATTGCGTAGAAGCTCCCGCTTGCAAAGTTGCTTTTCCTGTGTCAAACAATAAGTTATCAAAATCAAACCAAGTCGTTTTATCTACCGCTTTCGCTTTATCTTCGATGAATTTTATCAAATTATCCTCGATGCTTCCTGCTGCAAAGTTAAGTTCTACACCAGAAGCAAGTTTTTTCTTCATCGCACCTGCTTCATTTGTCGCCATTGCCGCTTTTTTTGCCGAATCCAAGCGAACAGAATCCATATTTACTGCAGGTGCAGCAGCAGGAGTAGGTGGTGGTGGTGTAACTGTAGTGCTTGTAGAAGAGCTAGGCGTATCAGAAAGCCCTTTTCCCCACCAAACCAAAGCCCCAAAAATAGCCATGCCTACAATGGGAAGCAACCATTTTAAGCCCGAAGTACTAAGCCCCAAATTAGCTGCTCCTGTTGCGCCCGCCAAAGCTCCACCCAAGCTACCAAAATTGCCAATGCCTAATAAACCCGCCAAACTCGCAGGGGCAACTTTTGCTACTTCGTCTTTTTCGCCCAACAAATAGTTAATCAAACCTGCCACATTCAAGCCTTTGCTCATGCGCACTTTTTCAAGCACAGCTATTGCAATCGGAGCTACCAAAGCCAACAAACCGTTAGCTGAATCGGATTTTACCCCACTGCTTTGTGCTAGGTTTCCTGCCAATGTAGCCGCTTTATTTTCTCCATTGAACAAGTAGGCGAGTAATGGCGTACCCATCGCTATTAATTTTGTCATGCTTTCGCCACCGCCAAACGCTGCACGCAAGTTCCCTAAAATGGAGCTGTCATACTTTCCTTCTTGTGACATTTCATATAGGCGCGTGGCATCGTCATGATTTGCTGCTTTCGCCACAAAACTCCCCACCAAGGCAGGAATCACGCCATCAATGGCACGTTGTGTATTTAATTGACTTTCGCCCATTACTCCTGAAATTTTTTGTACTAATTCAGGGGTAATATAACCGTGAAGTAAAGAGATTAAACTCATATTTTTGTCGTTAATGAATGAAATTTACGTAAATGGTAGTAATTTTGGCAAAGATAAGAAAAGAGAAAGAGTTTAGAAAGTTTTTTGAAGGAAATGCAAAAACAAAGGCAGCATTAGGGCTAATGTTGCCTTTGTTTTTTACTTACTTTCCTCTCTTGAACCTGTGCATACCCAGCAAGTTGTATAAACTACCCTTGTATGATGCAAATAGCACGGTTTATCTTTTTGCAATCTCTTACATTTTGACAAACTTCTTCACAATACTTGTTCCATTTTCGTCTTTAATATGAAGCGTATAATTTGTATTAGCTAATTTACTAATATCCAAGTCTATCACTTGGTTTCCTACTTCTAATGCTTGAACCTGACGTAAAACAACTTGTCCCAAAGCGTTGAATATTTCTAGCGACAACTGATTTGCAGAAGAATTAACAACTTGAAGATGAAGTGTTTGGCTTGCTGGATTGGGATAAAGTATAGCTGTGAAAGAAACAGGCATCACAATCCTAGCACTTGCAAGGTCAGAATGGCTAAATTTCCCATCTATGTCTATTGCTTTTACGCGATAATAATAGGTAATCTCTGGTAAAACGTTATAGTCATCGTGTTGATAAGCAAGGCTTTGTGAATGGTCTCCTTTTGAATCTATCGTAGCAATTTTCGTGAAACTCAGTTTATCTACACTTCGCTCTAATTCAAAGAAATCATTGTTTTTCTCTTGCGCCACGAGCCAATTTACTTGAATCGCTTGGTGCAATTTATCCTTCGCTGTAATACCCACAAAAGTAACGGGCAACGGAGCGGCTGTTTTTACCAAAGTCAGTTGTTCATTGCCTTGAAGTCGCAAAAATTTCAGAATTTGATATTGAGGCTCATACACAATGCTATCCCCAAACTGTGCCTGTTGATAGACATTCGTTACTCCATTTCTTGTAATCAACACATAAAAATTGCTGTAAGGAACAGAATCTTTATCAATCACTACGGCAAATTGTAGTTTTTCATTATCAGCTAAAGGCTTAATAACTGAAAAAGTTTCGCTAATGGCGGTGTAAGTTGCACCTACATTTGCAGGTTGACGGCTGATTGTAAGCGTTTGATTTCCCGTATATTTTACCGACATAAAACCGCCTACATATTGAACACTATCCGTAGCAAAGTTTACATTTGTGGTATAATTGATGGGAGAAGAAAGTTGTGCATTTAGGTTGAGCGTTGCTGTTGTGTCTATGGTAAAACTTTCGGTTTCATAACCAAAACCCATAAAACTTAACTCATGTCGCCCTAAAGGCAAGGTAAGAAACGTGGTATTCGTAATATCTTGAATCGGAACACCCCCTAATAACACTTTAAAATGTGCGTTTGTAGGATTATTGACGCTTACTTGGTAGGTATTTCCAGCCAAGCTAGGCAAATAATAAACTTGTGTATTTACCGAAAAAGTGTCTGTTCCTTTGAAATAATGCACCGATAGAATATTCAAACCCGAATCCTGCAAGGTTACAGCAACAAGGCTATCATTCGCAGTAAAAACATTCGCCTCTTGCCCCCAACCTTCACCGCCTAAAATAAAACCATCAAAATTTTGTCCCGTAACTTTTAGGCTTACATTAGCACTGGTACTAATAAGTTGCTGATTGTTTAAGACTGCTTTTACTTTTGTTTGCACAGCCACATTATCAAACATCGGCAAATACAATTTTCCGCTTAACATTTCATTGGTCAAGCGCATTTTCATGGGAGAATAACCTACCCGTTGTATCATCAACGAATCGCCTGCCCACATTTCCATTTCTTCCTCCAATTCAAAAGTGCCATTTCTTTCTGTTCTGCCTAAAATATTCCAAGTAGAATCACTTTTGAAAAATAAATAGGCATTGTCTATTTGTGAGCCAATAGCGTGAATTAATAAGTGAGAACGATTTCCACCTGCGGCAATGACCGTTGCTTGGGTTGCGGTAGCTTGTGCAGTAGTAGCAACTTTAAAATAATAAGCATCTCCTCTAATGCTTTTGCCATTGGTAAAATAATTAGTTACATACCATTTGTAAGTATCTCCTTGACTTAATGCAGGAAAGCTCAAACCCGAAAAATTATTTCCTGTTACGGTAATTGGGCTGCCTCCCACTTCTTGATAACAATCTCCCACCAATTTAAAGAGTTTGATGACATATTTTTTGATGTTTTTGTGTTTTGCCCAAATAAAATCAGGCGTTGTGGTTTGAAGAATAGGCACAGAATTGTTATCACCTGGCTCAACCAGTTGCGGAATCCCTCGAATCCAACCCAAAGTCTTGTTACTTCCCAAATTTCCTGCCACCCATTTTCCATTTCTTCTTTTGAGAGAAACACTTCCATTCAAATGCGAGGAAATATATTCACGAATATTTTGTTGGGCAAAATTAAGGGTATAATTGTTTACCCCATCTTGAATTGCAGGGCTAACACTTTTCACGATTGCGGTATGCCCCCAAGTTGCATTCGGAGAATCAAAGGTAACAATATCGCCCGCTTGCGGTGGCGTGGCTGTTGCTCCATTTTTTAATTGCCTAAATCCTTGACGACCCACATATTGCACGCTATAATAATCGCGCCCATTTCCACGCCCAATGTTCATTCCGTTATAAAATTTTTCGTAATAACGATGAGGATATTCTACACATTGCCAACCCGTTGACCAGCCACTTTGACTTGTAACTGAGCCACTCGAAGGATTATAACAATTATTTCCGCAACCCATTCCCGTAACACAAGCACCATTTTTATAAATCGGAATATTGTTAAAATCGCCTAATATTGTCCCAAAAGGGACAGCAGTGTAGGGAATATTACCGCAGCCCGCACACATATCATTACAAGTCGAATTAGGGGAAGCGTGAACGGCAGGCGTAGGAACTACTTTAAATTCGCGTTGAAAACAGGCTACGGGCGCGTTTGCCGCATTGTAACCCATTACTTTCCATTGATACCAAGCATTAAAACTTAATACATTTCCTGTAACATCAAGGGCGGCATATACCGCAGAAGTGGGCGCAGTTACCGTATTGACTGCCAAGCCGTTAACATTTACCGTTATCGAATAATTGCCTCCACCTGCATCTTTTTTTACCTCCACTTTATAATAGGTAATGCCGCGCCCTTCGTCATGCTGCCACTTTAATTTAGGGTTTCTATCCATCCAATTTGCTTCATGTGGAGGGTTAGAATTGACGTTTAAGTTGTCGCAGCCATTACAATTTGCTAAAGTAGGCGTTGTGGCGTTGCTGCTTGCGGTTAAAATCAAATTAAAAGGATTTTCATTGGCATCGTTATTTGTGAAAGAAAGCGTAGACGTGGCTGTTCCTGAAATAAGGGCATTGTAACGCACTGAAAAAGAGGTTGTTGCCCCTGCCACTAAACTCAAAACACTGGGTTGCGCCGTAACCGTAAAATCGCTCGTATTCCCCAAGGTTACATTGCTCAAAGTTAAGGTTGTCGTTCCTATATTTGTGATAGTAAAGACTTTTGTAATCTGTGTACCTACATTGGTTGAGCCAAAAGCAAAACTACTCCCATCACCCAGATTATTTCCTGCTTGTGTAAGGGTAATTTCTGGTGCGGTAGGCGTAATCGCAACGGAAGTAAGTAGCACATTGAACAAGTAGGGATTTTCATTAGCATCATCATTGGGAATGGTAATAGGAATGGTTTTCGTACCTGCCGAAGTAGGAGAAAATCGAAGCGTAAAAGCCGTTTGCCCGCTTACATTTACGGAAGTCATGGGCTGTGCCGCAATGCCCGTTTCGGAATGCGCCTCCGTAACCGTTCCTACCGTTAAATTTCCTGTTCCTGCATTTTTGATAGTAAACACATAATCATTTTGCGCCCCCAGATTTGTTGTTCCCGCGATTGAGATGCTTCCATTGTGCGCAATTATATTTGCTCCTTGCAATACGCTAATTTCAGGTGCAAAACCATTTACCGCATTGAGCATTACATTAAAAGAATAAGGGTTTTCGTTTGCATCATTGGTTGAGAAAGAAAGCGTTACGTTTTTTGTCCCCAAAGAAGTAGGGGTAAATTGTAAGGTAAAAGTAGTACTTGTGCCTGCTGCAATTGTGGTGGCAGGCTGCGAACTGATACTCGTTTCTGTATGGTTTTCAGTTACAGCTCCTAGTGTCAAGTTTGCCGTTCCTGTATTTTCTATGGTAAAAACGTAAGAACTCGTTGCATTTATCGAAGTACTGCCTGATGTGCTAAAGGTGCTATTATTGGCAATAGGAGAAGTTAAATAAAGTACATTCACTTCGGGCATAGGGGCAGGAATTGCCGTAAATTGTAAGGTAAAAGTGTAGGGATTTTCATCGAGGTCATTATTACTAAAAGAAAAAGTAACATTTTTTGTACCTGCACTTGTTGGCGCAAAAACCACCGAAAAAGTAGTACTTCCTCCTGCTGCTACACTTGCGCTAGGTTGCGTGCCAATGCTTGTTTCTACACTGTTTTCGTTTACTGCCCCTAAAGTAAGTGCACTAGCACCGCTATTGTTAATGCTAATAAGGTAGGTATTATTGTTGCCAACTTGCGTACTCCCAGCAATGAGGTGTGTAGTTGTCGCAGGAATAGCCGTACCATTTTCGCTTACTTCAATTTCTGGAGAAATGGCTGTTCCTGCAAGGTTAATTACAAAAGGATTTTCGTTCCAATCATTGCTACTTATACTAATTGTGCCTGTATGAGAAGCTACTGCACTTGGATTGTAAACCACTGTAAATGAAACAGATGCCCCTGCTACGACTGGGCTTGTTGGTGCATTTGCAAGGCTAAAAGCTGCGCCTGCTACACTTGTATTTGAAATCAGCAAAGGTGCATTTCCCATATTGCTAATGTTAAATACCTTACTGACAGGCGTTCCGACAGCCGTAGTTCCAAATGCAAAATTTCCATTATTGGCAATACCTGTGCTATTTTGGGCTACATAAATATCGGGAATAGAAGGGCAATAAGCAATTCTTTGTAAATATACGCCATTCGGTCCCGAAAAACTGAGGTTTGTAATTTCTCTATGTCTAAAACGAACTTTTCGAAAAGGCGTGGTACTTGTAATATTTAGCCGCCCGCCATCTCCCGTTCCCGCATCACAAGTAATCTTATGACTTGCAGCGAGGTATTGAGTAGCTGTGGTCGAAGTTCCGTTAGGCAAACCCGCCTGATATTGATAGGTAACACCTGTAGTTACATCAACGCCTGCCGCAGTTTGAGGATAAATATTTTGAATTTGCTCTTCTCCATCACTGTTATTATTAATTGCCTCAAAATCAATGGAAACGCCTAACACATCTCCACTAAAAGTAATTACAACATCTTCATAATCAAGCGATATGCCATTATCTTTCCCCACCCAAATAGAATTTCCCGCAGAAGTATGATAAAAATTAGGACCATTTCCCGCCACTTTTGCTACTGTCATGCTTAAAGGCATATTATAAGTAGTTGCGGCATAAGTATAAGAACTTGAATTATTGGGGATATTGCCCAAATTCCCTGCGGATAACGTTTTCATCGTTGTCCCACAAGTAAGTTGCGCCTGAAGCAGAGAAAAAAAGAAGGAGAAATAAGTGAATAATAGTAATTTTCTCATGGGAAAAATAATAAAATAAGCCTAAAACCTTTATTTACAAGTAATTATTTGCAAATAAAGTAACTTAAAAGGTAAAACACAAATTTTTATTCTGAAAATAAGCCCTTATTGTTTCCACACTTTTATCTGCTCTCGCACATTTTCGCCGCTAAGTCGGAGAAAATACCAGCCTTTTGCTTGGGTATGAAAGGAAATCGGAAGCGGTTGCGCAAGTTCTGCGGCTTCTACGACTTTTTGTTCCATCAACTGCCCCATTTCATTATAAATAGAGAGGAGAAAGGGGTTCTTTTTTTCGCCTAACCAAGAAAGAAACAATTCATCGCCAAAAGGATTGGGGAAAACGATAAGTTGTTGCTGCAACGAAACAGATGAGCGTAAAGTAATCACATCACTATAAGCCATTTGCCCATCTATGTCTATGATTTTCAGGCGATAATGATAAACCGTAGGCGCGGCACTTGCCCCAACTTCATTCACATATTGATAAGTGTGTACATTTGTGCTATTTCCCAAGGCATTGACCGCCGCAATTTTTTCGAACACAAGCCCATCTAAACTATACTCCAATTCAAAGTGACTTAGCTTTTGTTCGGTCAAGGTTTTCCAGGATAAAAAGTGTTGTGTTGGCGAAACATTCCCCTGAAAATCAACTAATTCCGCAGGGAAGTTGATGTTTTTTGCTGTCGTAATTGCTTGTTCATATTGTTCATTGCAAAAAAGCGTTAAGGCGTTAGTGGCATCGCCTGTCCTGCCCTCTTTTATCGCTTGATATATCCAATAAGGGGCGTAAATTCCCAAAGTATCCGAAGCACTCGTACTAATTCCTTTCCATTGCGCAATTCGGTTTCGATTGGTTTGCAAGGCTTTATATTTATAACCGTTGGCATTTGAAGGTTCGATGCTCGTTCCTTCGGGAAAGTCATTCCAAGTCGCAATCTGCACATAGGGTTGCGTTACGGCAATCTGTCCACCTAAACTGAGGGGACTATAATTTTGGGCAATGTCCCAAGTAAGGTTCATCACCTCGCCTGCCGTTACATTTCTTTGAATAAAACGGTCATTTCCGCCATTCCAATAAGCAGGAACATTGTGGTCATCAAATCCTGGGTAAACTGAGCCAAATTGTAAGAGGTTCGCACTCCGCAAATTGGTTAAACCAAACTCGCTTTGCCTCGCCATAATCCAATGAAAATCATTGTAATAGGCATTTCCCCAATTCGTGTTATTATTAGGGTCATTGGTCAAATATCCTATCCATGCAAAATTGGCTTGGGTGTGATTAAATTGGGTGGCATTTCTACTGAAACACAATACATTATCTATTCCAAAAACGGTTTCTATCGCTTGTTGATATTGTGGCACATTTGAATCTGACCAGACTTGTAAAATAGCTTGCTGTGTAATTTCATCTTTAAAAACCAAGCTACTAAAAGCCGCTTTGTTATAAAAACTATCTCTTACTTGGGTAAAATAGCTTTGAATATTGCTGGCAATCGTATCATTGTTATCATAAGAAATCATGATAACAAAATCCTTGCTCGGACATTCATTTTTTACATGCAGCACTTCTTCGCATAACATGCTAAACACTTTCCATTGAAAAGCACTCACAGGATTTACATTCACAATAAAACCATCTATTCTCGCGGCTTGCGCAGTACGAATATGATAACGGAGGACTTCTCGGTCAAGTTGCGAATATTCCCCGATGATGGGTTTATAAGTTACTTGCACATTGTTGGTATCATTTACATTTAATAAAGGGTTCGCCCAGCCCTCTCTGATATTTGCACCTGCCAAATTTGTATTATACCAAGGCAAATAATGCGCAAAAACTTTTTTATTCCTAACAGGTTGATAAGCAGTGTAAAGCGGGGCATTTTCTAGCTGTGCATCGCTAAGTTGATAACTTATTTTGCTCAAATAATGTCCATTTGGGCTGAGAAAAAGAAGTAAAGAACTGTTTTTGGGCAAGGTTTCTGTGATAGTTTTATTGATTCCTCCATTTACATTCACATTCAAGGTATTGTTAGGACTTGTAGGATTATTACTTAATTGCACGCTTACAGGAAAATCATTTACCTCGTCATAATTGAGCAATAAAATCGCCCAACCCAAACTTGCATCTTTCGTAGCAAAAACACGCACAAGACTTTGGTTGCTGGTGGCAGGATAATATTGCCCTTGTAAATAATTCGCCATCAAGGAAAAATGATGATAAATGGGCTTTTTTTTGCCCGTAGTATGCGAGAGAAAACCGATGTTGGTTACACTCGCGTCACCACCTTCTACCACACTCCAATAATTGATGAACTTTCCATTATTTTTGATGACCGTAGCCGCAATTTCCGCCCAAAATTGCCCTGCGAGAAAACTATTTGCCCCTACGCCCGACACATTATCTCCCACAGGATTTTGCCAATCAATGTTTACCTCTGTCATAGCCCATTGCAAAGGAGTGGTTCTGTTGGGATGAAAAGCATTTGCCGTAGTGAGTTTTCCCGCCAAATGTGTGAGAGAAGCTTGCAAACCTGTAATCGCATTTGTTACTTGCACCCGCGTTTGAGAGCCATTAAAAGGATAATAGTGAAAGCTGAAATAATCTACGTAGTTTCTACCTGAAACTGCATCAACGCCTGTAATGTCATTACTTGGATTACTCGTATCAAACAAACTATTTACCCAAGTGTAATCATACCAAGCTAATTCGCCTGCAATAATTTTCACATTTGCGTCTATCGCCTTAATCGCTGTGGAAAAATCTTTCACTGCACTCGCATACATCGCAGGGGTATAAGAACCGCTTGTAAAACCATGACTTGCACTATTATAGACTAAATTTGCCTCATTGCCTATGCTCACATATTGGATATTTTTAGCGTGAACGACATTCAGATTATGAATAATATTTGCCGCATTTGCAGCCGTAAAGGTATTTGCCCAAAGCGGAACTTGGATAATTGGCTCTGCACCTGCCGCCCTCACGCTGTCCACCATTTTTAGCAATTGATAAGTCGTATAAAAATGTTCATCGGGCGCAATTCCTCCCAAGCGAAGCATGCGCGTTTGGGCTGTTTTGATTTTTGCCCAATGTTGATGCAATTTTCCTGCATAATAAGTAGTGGCAATTGTGTCGGGCATCCACGCATTGATGCCATAAAAATTACTAGGAATGGAAATTTGCGCGATAATAAGCTGATTATCAATCAAGAAACAAGCAATCCATAAAAATAAGTAGTAGCAATTTTTCTTCATCTTTCAACGAAATATATTTCAACACAAAATATCCGCAAAACAAACAAATAATAGATGTTGTTTCTCCTTTCTAGTTATATAATTTTGTCATAATTTCCCTTCTTGCTTTAAAATGAGAAAATTTACAGTATAAAACAAAAAGGCGACTCACTTTTAAAAGTGAATCACCTTTTTTACAAAAACGCTTTTGCAGTTGCGTTTCTTATTGAATTTGTAGGGATTGAAGCGCTAGTCCAACTCTTTCTCTGTCAAAACTTCCAATGCGTACGAAATTTTGTCCATCGCCAAGGTCTTGTGCTACTGTCATATAGCCCGATTTTTCTACTGAAAAGAAAGGCCTTCCACCAGGACCTTCGCCTCTAAAACTATTGCTATACCCATCTTGTAGCGCGTTAAAGCTCGTTGCCCCAGCATCTGCATATTTATGCACCGAAATCAAAACAGGTGGCATACCTACTCCCGTAATTACCTTTGCCATACGCCCAACACCAATAATTAAATCAGGGTCTTTTTTCGGGCGAGGCGGTGTAGGACCAACAACTCCTCCTGTGGAAGTCCAACCTGGATCACCAATTCCAACAAAACTAATGGGTGAACCAGTAGCTGCATTGTTTCCATTTAATTCAGGCGTAGTTGCCAATAAATCGCCTTGTTGGGCAAACACCTTTGCAAAAGCATCTGTCATTGCCTCATCTACGTCAACACAGTTGCACTCTTTTTCATTAAAGGTCAACTCCATGCCGCTTTTAGACGCTTTCACCACCATTGTACGTGTAACACTTGGTAAATTCACCAAGGAGGCAAGGCTGTCTTTTTGCATTACCGCATTGGCAAAGCTGCCGTCTAGCCCTTCACAACAAGTGGAGGCTACACAAGCAAAGAACACCAATGGTAAAAATAAAAATAATGATTTTTTTTTCATGAGAAAATTATTTGGTTGATAAATTCAAATTTTGCTACTTTCGCTCCCATTTATGAAGTAATACAGAAAGAAGTAACCACAATTTCTCAACAAATATAAAGAATATCTGTAAAATTTCATAAATTTGCTGAAATTCGTTATTTTTCCGCAAGAAAAATGCGGTTTCCCTCATAATTTTGAACCTCCTCTCATAATGCAGAAAAAAATATACCTTTCGCTTACTTATTCCTTTCTCTTTTTAATGGTCATCTTAATAAGTGTCCTATCTGCTTGCGATTCTCCCCAAAAAGATACGCCTAAATCCTCGCTGCCTTTAATAGCACAAGCAAAAAAATGGGTAAATCATCGCCAATTAGATTCTGGACTCATCGCTTATCAACAATTGTTGGCGCAATGCCCTCAAGATAGCACTTCTGCCCGTTTAGCCTTGATGAATGAAATTACACACATTCATTATGTAAGTGACAACACAAAGGAATTTTTAAATTGTCTGAAAGCGTCGAAAGAATTACTTCAACAAACGCCGCAACCTACTGTTGATAATCAGCTTATTTACTTGTTAAATCGCTCGGACAAAGCCATTTCGCAGTATGAAGATGATAGTTTGGTTCAATTTACTAAGAGGATTCAGCCTCTTCTGACTTCCACTCAAACGCCTGCAATCCATTTAAGAGCTGCCCTAAGTAGCGGTTTTTGCTATGTGATTAGTGCAAAATATGATAGTGCTTCTTGGATATACGAAAAAGTATTGAAACAATATGAAAATTCCGATGCCGAAGAATTGTATGGCTTGTTGTCCCAAGTTTATATTGCGAGGGGCTATATTTATGATGTTATGGGGAAAATGTATGAAATGGAACAAAACTATGAAAAGGCTTATCAAGTTGCACAAAAGCTAGACAGCGACAATTATTTCCAGAAAAAAGCTGCTCTTTATTTAGCAAATAGTAAAAGAAAGGCTGGAAAATATGAGACAGCATTAAAATATTATCAAGAAGCTTTACATTTTTTTGAAACACAACATAGAGTAATGGATATTACACAATGTTACTATGGAATCGCTAATGTATTGGTAGAAAAAGGAGAACACAGTGCCGCGATAGAATACTACACTAAATGTCTTCAAAATTATGAAAAAAATCGTAGCACTTTGCTTTCCAATGATTACGATTATGCCTCTACTTTTAACAATTTGTCTAATGCCTACCGAGATAATAAAAACTATGAACAGGCAAAAAGAGCCTTATATAAAACGTTAGCATTATATAAATCCGATGCCGATAAAGTCATTCCTATTCTCAATTTAGGGGTTTTATATTGCTTTGAAAATCAATCAGATTCTGCTGTTTTTTATTTAAAAAAGACCTTGGAATGGGATAAAAAAGCGCGAAATATTGCTTCTTTTGAATCGGCGCAGGCCTTGCATTGGTTGGGCGTTGCCTATCAACAGCAGGGGAAAAAAACCGAGAGTTTGGCGGCTTTTGAGGCTTCTTTAAGCTTATTGAAAGAATTAGGCTATGCGCAATCGGGCGAGCATGGGGAAATTTATGAGGCAATGGCGGAAATGTATGCCCAAGAAAAAGATTGGAAAACGGCATTGACTTATGTTCAAAAGGGATTAATTCATGTTTCGTATCAATTTAAGCAAGAAAATTATGCCACACAACCGACTTTGACAGGCATTGCTTCTCCGATGTTGATGCTCAAATTATTGCGTAAAAAAGGGAAATTGTTGTATGAGCTATATCGAGCGGAAAAACAGCCCAATGATTTGGTTTTGTGCCTGAATACCAGAGCTTTAGCCCTTGATTTGGTGGATTCTATTCGTTTGGATTATGCGGCGGCGGCTTCTAAACTTTCGCTCATGGGTGAAGTCAATCCTTTGTATGAGGCGGCAATCGAAACGGCATTGCAACTCCATGATTTACAGAAAGATAGCAAATATTTGGCACAGGCTTTTTCTTTTGCGGAAAGAAATAAGGCAACTGTTCTCAATGAATCTATGCAATCGCTCAAAGCCTCTGAATCTGCGCACATTCCCGATTCTTTGGTCGTGAAAATGAATGATTTAAAAACCGATATTGGCTATTTTGAGCATCAATTGTATAAAACCCAAAATCCCGATTCGTTGAAAGCGATTATTGTCGAATTAAAGGAAAAATATCATCGCGTAGAGGAACAAATGGAAGAAGAATATCCTGATTATCATAAAGTTAGGTATAATTTTCCAAAAATAAATTTAACGGAAATTCAAGCGAAACTTGCTATTGAAAAGCGCAGTTTGTTGGCATTTTTTACAGGCGATTCTGCCCTTTACAGCTTTTGTGTGAATGAAAAGACCATTCAGGTTCAGCGCATTTCCATGAAAGACGATAGCCTAATTACGCAATTAGAAAAGGTGAGAAATGCCATTTCTAACAGTAAATTTGCGAGTGCGGCCAACCCCAAAGAAGCTTTTCAAAGTTTTTGCCAAGCCTCTTTTTATTTGTATAAAAAATTAATCCAACCTTTTGAAAATCAAATTAATAACGCGCCTTTGCTTATTTTATCTGATGGAGCATTGAGTTATTTGCCTTTTGAAGTATTGATTGAAAAATTGCCCAAACATACTAAAATTAACTACCAAGATTTGCCTTATTTAATACGAAAATATGAAATTAGTTATGCTTATTCGGCAAATTT
>JBJXHA010000441.1:0-3345 GCA_046160275.1 Bacteroidia bacterium
GTTCGCAACTTTCTAAAAAGTTGCGAACCCTAAAAACAACTCACAACTATCAACTACCCCTATACTTCCCTATATTTTTGAGATGTCGCTGCGAGCAATCGTGGCGGCATTTTTTCTTTTTTGATTAAACCTTTTTCCCCTCCCCTACTCTAATCCTCAGTGAACAATTAACAGTAAACAGTTGTCAAAAATAAAGCATGGGTTATCCAATAAATACATTTTTGAAATTCATCGTTTATTTTATTCACATTCGAAATACTAAAAAAAACTAACAATATGCAAAAAATTACTTTTACTGATAACTGTTCACTGATAACTGATTACTGAGCAAAAGTATGAATGAAAAAACATTGCTTCAACAATTACAAACGCCTGAAATGAGAAATGCTGCGTTTGAAACTTTGGTAAAATCATACCAAAGGGTGTTGTATTATCACATTCGTAGAATGGTGCAAAGCCATGAAGATACAGACGATATTTTGCAAAATACTTTTATTGCGGCTTGGCGATATATTGAAAAATTTAGAGGAGATTCGTCTTTAAAAACGTGGTTGTATCGCATTGCGACCAATGAGGCTATTTCTTTTTTGAATACACAAAAAAAACAAGCAAAACAAGACCTCGAAGTGGTTGAAAATGCGGCATTGCATAGTACAAGTGGTCATAACCAAATAGATGAAGCTACGATTTTACGCAAATTACAGGCGGCAATTTCGATGCTCCCCGAAAAACAAAGGCTCGTTTTTAATATGCGCTATTATGATGAATTGAGTTTTAAAGAAATTTCCGAAATTTTAGACATTTCAGAAGGCGGATTAAAAGCAAATTATCATCACGCGGCAAAAAAAATCGAAGCATTTTTGACAGGAAAAGAAATGATACTGGAATAAAGGAAAAGAGAAAAAGGAATAAGTTAAGTAATTGATAATTGATAATTAATAATGGATAATGATTAAAATTATTGATTATCAGATATTTATGATAATTTAAACACCTTAATACTTAATAAATTAAACAGTAAAACAACCAATTAACTGTTTACTGATAACTGTTTACTGATAACTGTTTACTGATAACTGTTTACTGATAACTGAATCAAATGGAAGCGAATGAATTAAAAGACTTTCCTTTGTTAAAGTCTTTGCAACACAAACAATGGTTTGAAGTACCTGAAGGATATTTTGAAAATTTGCCTCAAATCCTTCATTTTCAACTAAATAAAGCGCAGGAAGTCGAATATCCAGACCTCCCAAGTGGATATTTTGATGATCTCTCGGCTAGGTTGATGGAAAAAGTAGCAGCAGAGGAAACGCCTACGTTGAATGTTTTGCCTAAAATAGAAGCATTTGAAGATGTTCCAAACAGCTATTTTGAAACATTTTCGCAAAAATTACAGGCGAAAATAGAAGACTTGCCTATTATGGAAGAGAACCCTGTTTTGGCACAAGCCCCTCGTAATCAGCAAGTTTATGCAGAAGCAAATCAGGCTTATTTTGATAGTTTTTATGCAAATTTAGAGAAGAAACTACCTACATCAAAAAAAGTTTCCTTCGTTTCTTGGAAAACTTTTAGCCGCTATGGAATGAGCCTTGCTGCTGGCATAGCCCTACTTGTTACTTTTTTCTGGATAAATCCCTTTGCTGGCTCAAAACAAGCACCAAACAGCGAAATTGATTTATCTAGCCTTTCTCAACAAGAAATTGTGCAGGCTTTAGCTTCAGAAGGCATTGAAGAAGAAGTACTTGCCAGCGAATTGGAGAATATTACAGTTGAAACGCTCAAATTAGAAGACCTTTCAGACAGCGAGGTAGAGGAATTATTGAACGAAGTAGAAACGGAAGACTTTGAATTATAATGAAGAGGTGATAATTGATAATTGATAATTGATAATTGATAATTGATAATTGATAATTGATAATTGATAATTGATAATTGATAATGCAAAAAAAAAATTAATCAACTTACTATCAATCACTTACACCAAAGATAATTGTTTACTGATAACTGTTTACTGATAACTGATATGAAGAAGTTTGTTTTTTTAATGTTATTCTTAGGTGCACTCTTGCACTTGATTGCCCAACCAGCAGATGTAGAAGAGAATCAAGAAAAGGTTAAGACGTTGAAAATCGGTTTTCTCACCAAACGCTTGAATCTCACTTCGGAAGAGGCACAGAAATTTTGGCCCGTTTACAACCAATTTACGGAGGAAATGGAAAAGGTGAAAGGCGACACCAAACTGATGCACCGCGCCGTACAGCAGGGTTTTCAAACCATGACCGACAAAGAAGTGGAAACTTTGGCAGATGAATTTGTGGCACAACGCCGAAAAGAAGCAGATATTTTGGAAAAATATCACAAGCAATTTCGCCAAGTACTGCCCATTCGCAAAGTGGCGATGCTCTATAAATCGGAGCGAGATTTTAAACGCGAATTGTTAAAACAACTGCGAGATGCTCCCGCAGGAGGCGGAAGACTAGGCATGAAAGGTCGTAGGTAAAATCACTCGGCAAAAGTGGCAGTGCATTATGCGTTGCCGCTTTGCGGGTTTTGTATAAAAGAGCAGCAGCCTTCATTTTGGGTGAAGGCTGCTGTTTTTTTGAATACCACACTTAACAAGCTTCTTTAAAAAAGTCGTTGCAATCTTTTTAACAAAGGCTACAACGACTTACGTGAATCATTTGCTTGTTTACTTTTTCAACAAATCACGGATTTCCGTCAACAACACTTGGTCTGCTGTAGGTCCCGCAGGTGGTGGTGGTGGTGTAGCTTTTTTCATGTTGTTAATGCCTTTGATAACCAAGAACATAACAAGAGCAACAATAACAAAGTTTAACACCATGCCGATAAAATCGCCATATTTCACTGCCACTTCAGCAATGTCTTTTCCCCCTTCGGCTCCGCCTTTTACGGCTTCTTTCAACACCCATTTTGCTTGGCTCAGATCCCCAACATTGAATATTAGCCCAATCACAGGCATAAACATTCCATCAATAAAGGCAGAGGTTACTTTCCCAAAAGCCCCGCCCATCACTACGGCAATAGCCATGTCCACAAGGTTGCCCTTCATGGCAAAATCCTTAAATTCTTGTACAAATCCCATACGTTAAAAAATAAAATTAAATGGTTAGAGGTTTGAAAAATGAAAATTATTTAGGCTGTTCTACAAAACGAGTATCCTTTTCGTTTTTACCCAAAACAGTATAAATGCGTTTTATTAAAATATATATTATCATAATCTTGTTATTTTTTTACGGCTTGCACTTCTTTTATCATTGCTTGTCTTGCACCCGCCCTTGTAATCACATCTAAATTTCCGTTCCCTGTGGTTATAATCTCCCTAAG
>JBJXHA010000442.1:0-2507 GCA_046160275.1 Bacteroidia bacterium
GATAACTTGCAAAAACTTCGTTTTTGCGCTTTTGCGGCAGCTAAAGCAGCCGCTACAGGTTTTAGTTAGCATTACATTTGAAGGACTACCCCTTATTTTATTATGCAAAGATAAGCATATTATTAAATATAAACAGATTTTTATAGACTTTTTCTGGTATCATTCAACGACAACATTGCTTCATCATTGCCAAATCTACGATAATATTTCAATCGTCTGGGTTATCAAAAAGCCAATTTTTCCGTACGGAAAAATTGGCTTTTTCGTTTTACTAGATTACATTTTTGCCTTATAGGCAACTACAAGAAGTGGAATTTGTAAAAGATAAATTATCAATCCTTCTTCAAAGCCTTATTTTCAGCCGCTAACTTTTCTAATTGTGCTTGCTGTGCTTGTAATTGTTGTTGCAAGGTTTTGATGGTTTCGTGTTCTTGGATAAGGTATAAAGTGAGTTCTTCTATTTTTCGAATCATTTCGCTTTCGCCTTTTCCTAAATCAAGTCCTTCTTTTTCAATGATTTGTCCAGAAGTTACATCGGGTAAATGCTTGTTTGTTTGGATAAAAGTTTTTACTTCTTCCAAAGGACGCAAGGGATAATTTTCTTCAAATACATAATCGCACCAAGCGGTTTGCACACGCACCTCTTTTGCACGCACACTGCCACACACATCTAATTTATAAGCAGGAGCCGCCACCCCAATTCCTACATTTCCTGTATTATAATAAATAACCGTTCCTGATGTTGTCCATTGACTTGTCCCTGTGCCGCCTCCCCCCGAAGGAATCGCTTGCGTAGAAAGTTTTCCCGCAGCATCAGCAACGACCATGCGCGTACCTGTTCCCGCTAAATTAGCAAGCGTTACAATGCCTGCATTAGAAATAGAAAGGCGGCTTACGTTATTCGTAAAAATATCAACCCCTTTGTAATTTCCGCCTGTTGTGCGTTTTGAGGCAATCCCTTCCGTAGAAATCGCTGTTCCATTCAAGCCAAAAGTTAATGCACCTGCTGCCAAAGTTCCCGCATTGGTGTTTCCATTGTCTAGATTCATATTCCCTGCCACAGCCAAAGTAGAAACGGGAGCGGTAACACCTATGCCCACTTTTCCGCCTGTTACATTGTAATAAATGTTTGTACCTGATGTAACCCATTGACTACTAACAGGAATAGCTTGACTAGAAAGTAAACCTGTACTACTTGCTATCACCATACGGTTGCCTGTTCCTGTTAAATTAGACAGCGTAACAAGTCCTCCATTGCTAATCGAAAGACGGCTTACATTATTGGTTACCAAATCTAAACCTTTATAATTGCCAGAGGTGGTACGCTTAGAATAAATCCCTTCGGTGGAGATAGCGGTTCCATTTGTACCAAAAGTAAGGGCATTTGCAGTCAATACGCCACCATTTAGGTTGCCTTTATCCAAAATAATACCGCCGCTTACGGTAAGTTTTTCGTTAGGGGCTGCGTTCCCAATACCTACATTCCCGTTGTTTAAAATTACCATTCTTTCGGTAGGTGTAACCGTCGAATCTGCGGAAGTAGCTGTTGTGTTTGTTTTGAAACTAAAATACCCCGCATTCACATCTAAGACTAACATTCCACTATATCCCGGCTGCATAGCAGCAGTTTGCGTTACCCCTGTATTTCGATAACAATTAAAATATACGCCTGGATTGTTGGCAGTCAAACTAATTCCCTTCAAATCTTGACCAAACATCGCAGTAGTATAAGCTACATTTCCTTTTAATTCTAATTTGGCGCGTTTGGGGAGCGTAGTTCCAATCCCTACATTTCCGTTTGTTACATTATAATAAATATTTGCCCCTGATGTAACCCATTGACTACTAACAGGAATGGCTTGGCTAGAAAGTAAACCTACGCTACTTGCAATCACCATGCGATTAGCTGTTCCTGCTAAATTGGACAAGGTGATTGCTCCTGCATTGCTAATTGAAAGGCGACTCACGCCATTTGTTACCAAATCTAGTCCTTTGTAATTTCCTCCTGTGGTGCGCTTTGAAAAAATGCCTTCCACAGAAAGCCCTGTGCCGTTTGAGCCAAAAGTGAGTGCATTTGCAGTAAGTAGTCCCGCGTTGAGATTCCCTTTGTCAAGCACAATACCTCCCGTTACTGTTAATTTTTGGTTGGGCGCAGTATTTCCAATACCAACATTCCCCGTATTGCTATTATAGATATTAGTTCCACTAATTGTCCATTGAGCGTGTAGGAGGTGAAGAGAATTTACAACAAATAACAAGAAAAATGTGAGCTTTTTTTTCATAAATAACGAACAATAAATAAGTAATCCTCGTTTCGATTGGCTTGCAAGTAAAGCAAATTTATTGAGTTTTCAAAAATGAAAGTATCCGTGAACCATTAAATAGTTATTAGAAATAAAATTTTGACTATCAAGAAAATACACTTTTGCAATGAGTAATTTACTCGTATTGAGCTGGACTCCGCTGAGCTTGACGAAGTGCTGAAATATTTTGTTCACCTTACTAAG
>JBJXHA010000443.1:0-18716 GCA_046160275.1 Bacteroidia bacterium
TCGTTCTATCAAAGGTGCTACTGTAATTGATGAAAACATCAACCTTAGCAAATTAGCTTCAGGCATTTATTTAGTAAAAGTAACTACTTCTAAAGGTATTGCTACTGAAAAATTAATCGTAGAATAATCTTTAAGGTAAAATATATTTTTACATAGTTTCCACTCAGGCAAATCTCTACTTATCTTTGTTTCAAAGTTGGGTAAGATTTGACTGGGTGGTTTTTTTATAGCGTTCGAAACTTGCTAAAAAGTTTCGAACTTTCCTCCATTTACAAAATTTTAATACGCTATATTTTATGCAGAAAGTCATCTTTACCGCTTATTTTTCGCTGTTTTTATTAACAGTTCAAGCACAAGACCTCCTACAAGCAGGACCCATGGTAGGATATTCAGAAATGCAAGAAGTGATGCTTTGGGTACAAACGCGCCAAGAAGCGCAAGTTCAACTCGAATATTGGGACAATGAAACGCCACATAAGTTATTGGAAACAAGTACTTATAAAACAGAAAAAACGCACGCTTTCACAGCACATTTGCTTGCAGATGCCGTAGAACCTGGGCGAAAATATACCTATCGTGTGCTTATCAATGGAAAAGAGGTAAAAAGAGCTTATCCTTTTCAATTTCAAACACCTCCGCTTTGGCAATACCGCACCGAGCCGCCAGAAATGAAAATTGCTTTGGGAAGTTGTGCCTATATCAATGAGAAAGAATATGACCGACCAGGAAACGCTTATGGCTCTCATTATGAGATATTTACAGCAATTTCGCAACAAAAACCCGACATGATGCTTTGGTTAGGAGATAATACTTATTTACGCGAACCTGATTGGTATAGCAAAACGGGAATGTTTCATCGCTATACGCATACACGAAGCCTACCCGAAATGCAGCCTTTATTGGCTTCTAGCATTAACCTTGCTGTTTGGGACGACCACGATTACGGACCAAATGATAGCGACAGAACTTTTGTTAAAAAAGAGCTTTCTGAACAAGTTTTCCAAGATTTTTGGGCGAATCCTACCTATGGTTTGCCTAATATGGGGGGAACAACCAGTATGTATGAATATGGAGATGCGCATTTTTTCTTGCTAGATAATCGCTATTTTCGCACGGCAAATGAGGCAAAAACAGCATCGGAAAAAATTTGTCTAGGCAAAGCACAAATAGATTGGTTAATAGAAGCATTGGTTAGCTCAAAAGCTACGTTTAAATTTGTGTGTGTAGGCGGGCAAATTCTCAATCCTGTGAAAATGTATGAAACCTTAGCAAATTTATCTGCCACAGAATACGAAGAAATTATTGCGCGTATTGAAAAAGAAAACTTAAAAAATGTTATCTTTTTAACAGGTGATCGTCATCATTCCGAGTTGAGTATGAAGGAATTAGCGAATGGGCAAAAAATTTATGATTGGACCGTTTCGCCACTTACTTCGGGAACGCATGAGGCTTCCAAAGAAGAGAATACTTTGCGGGTAAAAAATTCTTATATTGGCGTTCATAATTTTGGGACGATTCAAATTAAGGGCAAAAGAAAAGAGCGTATAGCCTATTTGTCGCTTTTTGATTCGGAAGGAAAAGAATTGTGGAAGTATGAAATAAAGGCGCAGTAGGTTATATTTAAAATACTGAAGCACTGGGTTGTACCAATACCTTAATTCAGAAGAATCTACACAATCGCTAGTTTAATGCGTTAGTTGTGTAGATTCCTCTGAATAAAAGACACAAGCTGGTTATCAACCAACTAAATTCTAAACTATTTAGAACATTTTCGTTACTAAATCTGCGATACGAGAAGAATATCCCCATTCGTTGTCATACCAACCTACGATTTTTGCCAAATTGCCGTTTGCCGAAGTAAGGGCAGCGTCAAAAATACAAGAGTGTGGGTTGCCAATAATATCAACCGAAACGATAGGGTCAGTACAATATTCCAAAATACCTTTCAATTCGTTTTCAGCCGCCGCTTTCATTACCGCATTGATTTCTTCTTTGGTTGCCGCTTTTTTCAATACCACAGTCAAATCCGTCAAAGAACCATCAATTACAGGAACACGCGTAGAAAAGCCATCTAATTTTCCTTTCAAATGTGGTAATACCAAACCTACTGCTTTAGCAGCACCCGTAGTGGTTGGCACGATGCTCGAAGCCGCCGCACGCGCTCTACGATGGTCTTTGTGAGGCGCATCTTGCAAACGTTGGTCAGCCGTGTAAGCGTGAATAGTAGTCATATAGCCCATTTTGATGCCAAAATGTGTATCTAACACTTTCGCCATAGGTGCAAGACAGTTTGTGGTACAAGAAGCATTAGAAATTACCGTCATTTCAGGTTTCAAAACTTCTTCATTTACCCCTAATACTACGGTTGCATCTTCTCCTTTTGCTGGAGCCGAAATTAACACTTTTTTAGCACCCGCTGCAATGTGCAAATCTGCGTCAGCACGATTCGTGAATCTTCCTGTACACTCAATTACCAAATCAACATTCAACTCACCCCAGCCTAATTTTGCAGGATCTTTTTCAGAAGAACACAAAATACGCTGTCCATTTACGGTAATTGATTCTTCATCAGCAGTAGCCGTTCCATTGAAACGACCATGCGCAGAATCGTACTTTAACAAATATGCCAAAGTTGCATTATCTGTTAAGTCATTGATTTTCACGATTTCAACGTTCTCGTTATTTACTAAAATACGGAACACCAAACGACCAATGCGACCGAAGCCATTGATAGCGACTCTAATTTTTGCCATTTTGATATGAATTTATGGTTAAAATATGGATACTAAAAAGTGCCGCAAAGGTACGAATTATCAACGAATAAAATGTTATTTTGCAACGTTTTTAGTAATATTTAAGACAAGTGACAGTTGATAGGTGAAAATTGAGATATCACCTATCAATTTTCACCTATCAACTTATATCTTATGGGCATTTTAACGCATCGAATTGGCAGGGGAATTTATGAATCAGCCTTGGGGAAAAAATGGCTGCAAGGAAAAGTAGCGCGGATTCTTCCTTTTTTGCAGAAAACAGACACAATCCTAGACATTGGCTGTGGAAATGCCTTGTTAACCGCAAAATTGCGAGAATTAGGGTATGAAACGACAGCGATTGATGTCAAAAATTTAAGTTATTTGCCTGAAATTGTGCCTGTTGTGTATGGTGGAGAAACCTTTCCTTTTGCTGAAAAAACATTCGACAAAGCCTTGTTAATCACAGTTTTACATCACACAAAATCTCCCGAAAACTTATTGAAAGAAACGAGTAGAATTGCCAAAGAAATCATTATCATAGAGGATATTTACCGCAATGTATTTCAACAATACCTTACTTACTTTACAGATACGCTTGTAAATCAGGGCTTTAGTAATATGACTTATCAAAATAAAGACGACCAAGCTTGGCGTGATTGTTTTGAAGTATTGGGATTAAAAGTAAAAAGTAGCAGTTCTCGACGTGTTTTGTTGTTTTTTCGGCAGGTTACTTATTATCTTATTCATACCTAAAACAACTTAGTAAGTCTAAAACTTACCCAAAAAAAGCTGTCAGCTCCTCTGCTTTTATCACTTTAAAAGTAGGCTTACCCGTAGGCGAAAATGCAGGATTTTGGCAAGCAAACAGATTAAAAACCAAAGACTTAAGCCCTTCTGTTTCTGTAATTCGATTTGCTAAGGTTGCCGTTTTGATTGCCATTTGTTTTGCCAAACGCTCTACCATTTTTTCACGAATCCGCGAGTTGCCCGCCTCTTTCATTTCTGCCGCAATTTCCAACAACATTTCCTTAATTTGATTAGGCGAAATATCCGAAGGAATACTATATACAATCACCGAATTTCCCGAAAAGTCCTTCAACTCCATACCAATTTGCGAAAGCAATTCTTCCTCATCTAACAAAATGGTTTTGTCTATTTGGCTTAATTCAAAAGTTTGCGGGAACAAAAGCGTTTGTTTTTTGAGCGAAACGCCTTCTTTTATTTCCAAATAATGCTCGAACATTATCCGTTGATAAGCAGCCGTTTTGTCAATGATAAACAGTTGTTGTTGATAAGAAGTAAGAATGTATTTTTGCAAATAAGGCAAAACAAAAGCCAATTCGTCCTTTTTTTCTTCCGTAGGAAATAGGGTTTGTTTCTCCGTTTCTTCTTCTTGTGGCGGCTGCGGAATTGAGGTAGGAGTTCCCGAAACAGGACGATACAAGTTATCCCAATTTTGGGGGCTAACATATTGTTTTTGAGGAAGTTCCTTCGAAATAGGCGTTTGAAAAAAATCCTTGATAACGGTAGGTTCTTTGGGATACGTTTTCCCATTCGAAGCAAAAAGTCGCTCTACATTGTTATCATTGTTAAAATCCAGTTCAGGAGCTACATGATACGCGCCCAAATGACGTTTTACCGCACCATGCAGCAAGGCATAGAGCGTATTTTCATCATCAAATTTCACCTCCGTTTTCGTTGGGTGAATGTTTATATCTACATGAATCGGGTCAATTTCCAAAAAAATACAATAAAACGGATAGTGTTCTTTGGGAAGTGTGTCGCTATATGCCGTCATAATGGCGTGATGCAAAAAATGACTTTTGATGTAACGACCATTTACAAACAAAAACTGTTCTTCCCTTGATTTGCGCGAAATTTCGGGCGAACCAATAAAACCTTTAATTGCCACATAACCCGTTAATTCTTCCACGCCCATCAATTTACCCTTCAAATCATTCCCCATCAAAGCAATCAATCGCTTTTCCAAACTTCCTGCCGTTAAGTGGAACACCTCTGAGTCATTGTGGCGAAAAACCATCGTAATTTCGGGGTGAGGAATCGCCACACGCAAAAATTCATTTAAAATATGGCGCGTTTCAACAGGGTTGGATTTGAGGAAATTACGGCGAGCAGGAACATTAAAAAATAAGTTTTTTACTTGAAAAACCGTTCCCACAGGCGTTATACAAGCATTTTGTTTTTTGATTTCGTTACCTTCAATTTCTAATTCTGTCCCGACCTCTGTTCCTTCCAAACAAGTGCGCAATTTTACCTGCGCTACAGCCGCAATACTCGCAAGGGCTTCCCCGCGAAAGCCAAGTGTTCTAATTGAAAAGAGGTCGCTAGGTTGTTTGATTTTAGAAGTAGCGTGCCTTTCAAAGCACATACGCGCGTCTAGGGCAGACATTCCCGTTCCGTTGTCTGATACTTGAATTAATGTTTTTCCAGCGTCTTTTATATGAAGTTCTACACGATTTGCCTTTGCATCTATGGCATTTTCCAACAATTCCTTTACTACCGAAGCAGGGCGTTGCACCACCTCCCCTGCCGCAATCTGATTCGCTAAATTATCGGGTAGTAAGCTAATGATACTTTCCATTTGCCTTATTTTGACACAAAGATACACATTTTACTAAAAAAAACTCCCCTTTTTCCTAAAAAGTTACCCACAAATGATGTGGAAAAAGGTTAAACATATTCACTTGGGATTATCACTTTCCTCTCCGGCCATTTTAACACCCCAAAACTTACCATGAAAGTGCAAACAAGTATTGTAAGCATCAACAGTTGCGATTCTAATTCTTCCTCTAAAAAAACGAAGCTTAATACAAAAAAGTAAAAAGCATTGGCTATCAATAATTTAGCAAAAAATGGATATTTCTTTTGATGACTTACTACCCAAGCATTGACAGCACTAGCAATGATAGAAAAAATGAAACCAATGTAAATATTTTGCGCCATAAAACTTGTGTGAAACATCAAACTTATAGCAAAGCAAATCAGCAATAACACTTTCCAATTTGCGAATGAGAGCGCAGTTTGGAGATTGGCAGCTCGCTTGTGTTGATATTGTGAAAGAATAAGCAAGGAGAAAATTAGCAGTACTAAAAAAGTGCCGATGGAATAGTAAGTAACCACTTCCCAAAGTTGGGAATTATGATACAGTTCTTTTTTCACCATCGTAGCATAATAAAACGACAGATTAACCCTGTCTTTTAAGCAGCCTACGCCAAAAATAAGGCTTCCTACTATCGTCATTAACCATTTAGGGCTTTTTTGTAATTTCTCCAGAAAAAAGGAAGTAAGGGTATTTGCTTTTTGAAAAAGGGCAACTACTACAAATAAAAAAGCAAAGAACACAATATAATGAAAGCAAAAAGAAACCTTTGCGGCAGAAATAGAATAGGTCGAAAACCAATCAAGGTAACGGGTTTTCATCAATACAATGCAACTTCCTTTGGAAAGGGCGGAAAAAACTGCCTCAATGACAAAGAACAACAATGCGCCAAGCAGGAGCAGCACCATTTCTTTTTTGACGAAAAAAGTTTGATTGACCTTGCTAAATTCGGGTGCAAGTTGTGTAGAATTTCCCAAGCGATTGCTGGCAATGAGAAAAGCTTCTTCTTCGGATAAATCCTTCATTTTCAGGGCTTCAATTTCCATTCTCAGGTGAGAACTCAATTCCAATACATCTTCTTGGGTAAAAGTGCCAGCAAGTAAAAACTCTTTTTCCCATGCTGTTAAGGCAGTTTCTAAGTGAAACTCGGTGCGTTTTGTTGTTGATTCCATAAATTATGTAAAATTTGAGAGATGAATAACCAATTTTCTTTTTCCGTTGCCAAAGTCGTTTTTCCCTCTTCCTTCAAAAAATAATATTTTCGCGGTCTTTCGTTCCCTTCTGCTTTCCATTGGCTTTCAATCCAGCCCTTTTCTTCCATTTTTTTTAAAATAGGGTACAAAGTACCTTCGGCAAAAGCTAATTTTCCGCCCGAAGCTGCCTTTATTTTTTTGATAATTTCATAGCCATAGCTTTCCCCCTCCGATAAAATACTCAATATCAAAGGAATAGAAGAAGCCGCCATCAAATCTTTTGAAAAATCTGCCATTGTAAAAAGGATAAAGAGAGAATGATAAGACAAAGATAAAAAAAATACCTAGAAGTTCTAAGTATTTTTTTTCAATTTCTTTAACTCTTTTTCGCTAAATATTCATAAAATCGTTCCACCATCGTTGTCATATTTTCATCTAGGCGGAGAAAAACACCTGTTTTAATGTGTTCTGGCATACCTTGATAGTAGGCTTCTGCAATACTGCCAGCAATGCAAGCAATTGTATCGCTATCACCACCAATTGAAATGGCAAGCCGCACCGCAGATTCCCAATCTTCAGACTCCAAAAAGGCGCGAATAGCGGGCGGCACCGAGCCTTGGCAACTCACATCAAAACTGTAAGTTTGGCGTAGTTTATCCAAAGGATAGGTCAAATCATAGCCAAAAAAGTTTTCTTCAAGGTAATTTTTAATTTCTTCTTTGTTGCTGCCTTTTCTTGCCATAAAAATGGCTGCTGCTACGGATTGCGCCCCTTTTATTCCTTCGGGGTGATTGTGCGTAACCTCCGCACTGGCTTTTGCTTGTTCTAGCGTTTCCTCCAAAGTGTCATAGCACCAGCCAACAGGGCTTACACGCATTGCCGAGCCATTACCCCAACTGTTATAAGGTTGAGGATTCGTATTTTTTAGCCATTGCTTAAACGAGCCGCCATAGCCCGCATTGGGATAAAGTCGCCCCCATTTTTGCAGACAAGTAACCAAATCTTGCTTATCCATTATCCATTCTGCCATCGCCAAAGTCATTACACTATCGTCTGTGGGACGAGAACGCAGCGAAAAAAGAGGAAAAATCGTACTTTTGATGTTGTTCCACTCATAAATAGAGCCAATAACATCACCCGCAATTGCACCTAACATCGTTTGATTAATTTGTGTTTAGAGATAAAAAAGAAACTTGCGCATTTCATTTAAAAATCAGAAAATAAACGATAACGCTTTGCAAAGTAGGAAAAAAGGTAGAATATAGCAAGTTTTAAAAGAAATCGTGTCTAAATTATTTTTAAGGGGAAAATTCATCTTCATTGTGTTTTTGAACACCTGCATTTTTTGTTAACAAATTGTTTCTTATCTTTGTTTTTCAAACTTCAACACTCATTAGAACTTTATATTTTTAGGGGAAAAACCACAAAGTAGAAGCAGTTCTTGCACAAAGTTACCCCAAGAAAAAGTCTTGTATCAGTGAACAGTTATTAGTTATCAGTTATCAGAATTAACATTTTGGTTATCAAGCAAATACACCCTTGAAATTAGTATCTTATTTTGTTCGCATTACTTTGTGTATCTTTGTGGAAAATACTTTGTGAAACTTTGTGGTAAAAAAACACAAGTTTATTGAGTTAGTCTCAGCGTTAAGGGGGTAAATTGAACTAATTTATCAAACAGAAGAAAACAGATGACAATATAATATATCCAATGAAAACACTTCTCTCTTTTCTATTCATAGCGGCTTGCTTTTCGCTTTTTGCGCAACAAACGGGTAATCATGAGGCGGCAAAAAGCAAGGGGAATTATAATCAGCCACAACCTCCTGCTGCGGGCGGCAACCATATAGCGCGTGAGCAGGGAAATTATCGTGCGCCGGAGGCGGTTCATTATACCCAACTAAAAGCGCAGATTTTAGGCGAGAATCTCATGCAGTTTGATATTAATGCCATGTCAAACCAAAAAGCAACGAGTTATGTTGCCATTTTTAATGTTACGCAAATTGGGGCAACGGCAAAGGAAACGGACAGTCTGTTGAATGTTCGTTATCAAAATTTTAAGAAAGGTTGTCTTGCTGCCGACCTTGCAGAGTCGGATATTTTTATGGACATGGTTTCTTTTTTGCCCAAATATGAAATCGAGGTAAACCGCAAATTGTTTAGTAAAAAAAGCTACAATGAAATTCCCAAAGGTTTTATTTTGCAAAAAAACATTCACATCAAATTGAAAAACAATCAATTACTTGATAAATTAATAACGATTGCGGCACAAAATGAGATTTATGATTTGGTGAAAGTAGATTATTTTATCGAAAATCCGGTTGCGGTTTACAATGAATTGCGGGAAAAGGCTTTTCTTTATTTGAAAGATGTGGAAAATGCGTACATCAAAAATGGATTCCGCATGGACAGTGCCTATCGTAGCATTGGCGAAAATGCTTTTGTTGTATATCCAAACAGTCGCTATATTAGTTATGAAGCCTATTCGAGTACGGCAATGGATTTGTTGGATAAGGATTTTAAAACGATTACCGACAAAGGCAATAGTAATGCGGTTGGCTCTGTGGATAAAAACGCGAATATTGTGCGGACAGAAAAACAGACAACTTCTTTTTACCAAGCCTTGCCCCAAAATGAATATGAAGTTGTCATCAACCCTGTGATACACGAGCCTGTTGTGCAATTTGTGTTGAATTTACAAGTCCGTTATGTATTAAAAGAAAGAGTACTACAAGTAAAAACAGAAATAAAACGCGAAAAGGAATTTATTTGGATAACACCTGATGGGAATGTAAGGACATTGAAAATTGACTAAGCATTACCGTAGGTTTTACACGCTTGCCCTACCACTTGCATCAATTCCAAACCGTCAGCTTTTTCGATGGCATTCCCAATCACGATAACATCTGCGCCTGCATTCCACGCGCTATTCGCTTCCTCTAGCGTTCTGATGCCGCCGCCTACGATGATGGGAATGTCAACGTGCTTACTCACGGCAGAGATAACAGGTGCAGGAATGGGGGTTTGCGCTCCACTTCCACCATCCATATAAATCAAACGCAAACCAAGCATTTCGCCTGCCATCGCAGTACAGGCTGCAATATCGGGCTTATCCGAAGGAATAGGGAGGGTATTACTGATGTAATTTACCGTAGTCATTTTTCCCGATTCTATGAGAATATAACCTGTGGGTAAAATTTCAAGAGAAGTTTGCTTCAAAAAAGGAGCCGCCAACACATGATTTCCAATCAATAATTCAGGATTTCTGCCACTAATGAGAGAAAGAAAGAAAATCGCATCTGCACTAGGCACAATTTGCTGAATACTTCCAGGGAAAAGAATCACGGGAATCTGGCACAGTTGTTTGATGGCAGGAATAATTTGATGAATATTGGCATTTACCAACAAACTCCCTCCTACAAAAAAGTAGGTAACGTGCGTAGAAAGGGCAGTTTCGACAATTTCAGGAACGTCATCAAGCGTAATTTTATCAGGGTCAAGCAAGACAGCAAAGCCCTTCCTCCCCTCTTTTTTAAGGGTAGTAAAATTAGAATATGTGTTGAGTGTCTTGATTAAGTTCACAAAAAATAAATAGTTTGCGCAAAATTACAAAAACTTTGTCGTAAATTAAGCGTAATAATAGGAATATTTTTAAAGGCAAGTAATTACATTGTTGATTTTCAAACCTTTATCGTTTTTGAAGATTTCCCTCCTATCTAACTACAAATATATTGCCAACCTAATGACTGCCGAGTACAGCGTGAGCAGATGCTCGATTTTGAAAAGCCTTTGCTTTTCTGTATTTTTTAAGAATATGCTTATTGCTCTACATATTTCCCATTCTCATTTCTTTTTAATAAAATTTCTCGGCGGGTTTGAATGGTCATGGCAGGAACATCTACTAAGTACATTACTCGACAATCACAAGGTCCCGCTGAAAGGCAACCTGGGTCTAATTTCCCCTGTTCCCACCTTTTAATTGCCTTACAAAGTATTGATTTTGTGTGAATTGCGTATTTAGCTTGGGTTATTTCGGGGGATTTGTCTTGGATTAAAATGGTAGGGAGGGAATCATCAGAATTATTTTCTATCTTATAATGATAGGCGTAGATTTCTCCACAAACATGATGCTTCCCTACTAAAGTAGCCCCAAAAATAGTAACTTTTTTATATTCCGTTTCATATCCAGTATGAGTTATGCACCAAATACTATCTTTTTCTTGTGATTTTAAAAAAGAGAGATGTACTTTGCACTGTGCAAACGACTTATCAATATAACAACCTGTTTTTTCATTACATACTTCTTGTGAAAAAGCAAAATGCGAAAAAAATAGCACTCCAATTAATAGGGATAAATGCTTCATAAGCAATGAATTACAATGTTTTTCTAGGGTTTACTATTCTTCCGTATCTAATTCCTCGCCATTCGCCAATTTTTCAATTTCACTTGGCAATAATTGAGTGATTGTCGCTATCAAATGAGGAGGAATTCCCTCTTCTAAGGATTTTTTTGCTATTTGAATACGTGCAGCTCGTTCCGCATTTTCTTTTGCTGTATCTAAAGTACTTGCTTCATTTCTACGGTTTTCCTTAAATCGTTTATAGGTGGCTTTGTCTTCATCGGACATACTTTCAACTTTTAAAACTTTCATCTTTGTCAAAAATTAGTGGTACAAATTTACACATTTTCATCTATCTTTCCCAAACTTTCTACTTCCAATCGCCTTGGTTAATTCCCCTTTTTGCTAAGGAAAAACGCACCCCAATTACCGAAAAATGCTAACCACCTTTTCTTCCCCTTCTTTCACATAGCCACGATACATTCCCTCAGTATTAAAAGGAAGCGACACGTTTCCCTCTTTATCGACAGCGATTAAGCCGCCATCTCCTTCGTTGAGGGGGGGAATATTTTTGAGGTTTTCCATAATCACTTGATGTGTAGCCTCTTCTAAGCTCATTTTTCCGTATTTCATCAAGGCTGCAACATCATAAGCAACGACTCCCCGAATAAAAAACTCGCCCCAACCTGTTGCCGAAACTGCACATACTTCGTTATCAGCATAAGTTCCCGCCCCAATCAAAGGGGTATCTCCTACGCGCCCAAAACGCTTATTTGTCATGCCGCCTGTAGAAGTTGCTGCTGCCAAATTGCCGTTTTTATCCAAAGCAACCGCCCCAACCGTTCCAAACTTTTCTTCCTTATCCGAATGGTCGAGTTGCGTTTTTTCTAAATGATGGATTTCTTCGAGCTGCTTTTTCCGAAAAGTAGTAGAGAAGTGGGTATTATCCACCAAAGGAAAGCCTTGCTTTTGTGCAAAACGCTCTGCCCCTTCGCCTATCAACATTACATGCTGCGAATGATTCATCACTTCTTTTGCCAACAAAATCGGATTTTCAATGTGTTTCACACTTGCTACTGCGCCTGCTTTTCGCTCGCGCCCATCCATAATTGAGGCATCTAATTCGTGGGTATGGTCATGGGTAAAAACCGCACCAATGCCCGCATTAAACAAAGGACAGTTTTCGAGTGAAACTACTGCCGCCACAACTGCATCGCAAGCACTTCCTCCAGCTGCCAAGATTTCTTCGCCAGCTATCAAGGCATTTTCTAATGCCAAAGTATAAGCAGCTTCCATGTCTGCCCCCATTTTTGAACGTAATATTGTTCCTGAACCGCCGTGTATGGCGAGTGCGTATGTTTTCATTTTCCCCAAATTAAATACAAAGATAAGCGTTTTTATCCATTTTTTCGCATAATTTGTAGGGCTTTATTTTTGAAATTAATTGTTTGAAAAGTGATTTATTCCTTGTTTATGTAATAATATTTCAAATAACTTTATCTTTTTTGTATTTTTTTCGAGCGAATGTCAATAATTCCGCTAACCTAGCACAGTATTTGTTTTTATGTAATTATGTGCATTTAAGGCAAAAACCTTACATGAGCGATTTGTTTCACATTCTACTTGTTTATTTTATGAAAAGAACTATTCATCCTTCTTTAATAGGGTTTGTAATTTTATTGAGTCTTAATGTTTCCTTGTTTGCACAATGCGTAAAAGGAAATTGCAAAAATGGCAAAGGAGTCCAGCAATTTATGAATGGAGATAAATACGAAGGCGATTTTAAAAATGGGATTCAGCAAGGAGTGGGTATTTATACCTCTGCAAATGGTGATGTTTATTCAGGACAGTGGGCGAATGGGAAATATCATGGAAAAGGAAAACTTATGCAGGGGAGCGGTTTGGAGTATGATGGAGACTTTGTGAATGGAGTGATAGAAGGCAAGGGGAAGCTCACTTGGGCAAATGGGGATAGTTATGTTGGTACATTTAAAAAGGACAAGCAAGCTGGAAACGGTACGCTCACTAAAACGAATGGCAATATCTATTCTGGGGTTTGGGTAGATGGCGAATTGACAGGAAAGGGAAATATTTCGACTTCAGAAGGAGAATATTCTGGCGGAATCAGTAAAAATAAGCGAAATGGCTTAGGCAAAATGGTATATGCTGATGGAAATCTATATGAAGGCGAATGGCTGAATGGCAAAAGACAAGGGAAAGGGAAATTAGTAACGGCTACTTATACTTTTGATGGCGATTGGTTTCAAGGAATGATGCACGGAAAAGGCGAATATACTACAATCAAAGGGGTAAAATATGAAGGTGGTTTTCGCACAAATCAATTTGATGGATTTGGGAAAATCATTTACCCCGATGGCACAAATTATGAAGGAAACTGGATTGTGGGTAAAAAGCAAGGCGAAGGTACCGAGATTTATGCTGATGGTAGCTCTTATTCGGGGCAATGGGTAGCAGATAAAAAAACAGGAAAAGGAAAATTAGTCTTTGCCGATGGTGTGGTGTATGAGGGACCTTTTATCAATAATAAATTTGTAGGCGAAAAACAACAAATGGAAATGGCTAATGCTGCAGGACCGTACGCACCCACCCCTCCCAAATTGGTTCAACCTAAAAAGGAAGTACCAAAACCTGAAAATAACAATTGGGAAGTGGCTTCTGTGGATAAAGAAGTGGTAAAGGTAGAACCAAAAATAGCAACAGTTGAAAGCGAAGTAAGTTCTTCGGAAGAAAAAACAGCAACGGTTGAAAGCGAAGTAAATCCTACTGAAGAAACAGTAGCAACAACTGAAAGCGAAGTAAATCCTACTGAAGAAACAGTAGCAACGATTGAAAATGAAGTAAGTCTTTCAGAAGAGGAAATATCAATGGATGATGGTGAAGCAAGCCTTTCAGAAGAGGAAATATCAATGGCTGAAAGTGAAGCAAGCCTTTCAGAAGAGGAAATATCAACGGCTGAAAGTGAAGTAAGCCTTTCAGAAGAGGAAGCATCAATAGTTGAAAGTGAAGTAAGTCCTGCGGAAGAAAAAGTAGCGACTACTGAAAGTGAAGTAAGCCCTTCGGAAGAAAAAGTAGCGACTACTGAAAGTGAAGTAAGTCCAGTGGACGAAAAAGTAGCAACAACGGAAAGCGAAGTAAGCCCTGCGGAAGAAAAAGTAGCAACAACTGAAAGCGAAGTAAGCCCTTCGGAAGAAACAGTAGCGACTACTGAAAGCGAAGTAAGTCCAGTGGAAGAAAAAGTAGCGACTACTGAAAGCGAAGTAAGCCCAGTGGAAGAAAAAGTAGCAACAACTGAAAGCGAAGTAAGCCCAGTGGACGAAACAGTAGCAACAACAGAAAGTGAAGTAAGTCCTGCACTTCCGAATCAAGAAGAAGTAAATACCACAGAAACTATAACGAGCGAAGAAACGCAAGAAGTTTCTACTGAAAGGTTAAAATATACTCCACAGCCTGCGAAAATTGCTCCCATTCCTGCGGACAAACCCAATGAAAAGGCGGTTTTGCCGAAGGTTGTCATTGAGCAAGAAACACCTAGCAAAATTGATAAGCCGCAAGCAGAATAGGGAATAAGTTTTTGGGATAGCAGATATGCACAAAAAACGCGATAGCTCAGTGGCTATCGCATTTTTTGTATAAAAACTATGCATTTGCAGTCATTCTTTCCTTTGCCATTAATTCCACAAACTCATCAAATAAATAATGACTGTCATGCGGTCCTGGTGAGGCTTCGGGGTGATACTGCACCGAAAAAGCTTTTTTATTGCGAATTCTGATACCTTCAATCGTGTGGTCGTTGAGGTTGATATGCGTAACTACTACATTTGGATTTTTTTCCAAATCGGCATCTGACACACAAAATCCATGATTTTGAGAAGTGATTTCACTTTTGCCCGATAATAGATTTTTGACAGGGTGATTTGCGCCTCTATGTCCTGTAAACATTTTATAAGTGCTTACATCACAAGCTCTTGCCAATATTTGATGCCCCAAACAAATTCCAAAAACAGGGTGGTCTTCCGCCAAAATTCTCTTCACCGTTTCTACCGCATAAGTCATGGGTGCAGGGTCGCCAGGTCCATTCGAAAGAAAATAGCCATCGGGTTGAAAAGAGGCTAATTCTTCGTAACTTGTATTTGCAGGAAAAACTTTCACATAACAATCTCTCATCGCTAATTGATTGAGAATGTTGCGCTTAATGCCAAAATCAAGTGCCGCTACCTTATAACTTGCCATCGGATTGCCATGAAAATAGGGAAGAGGCGTAGAAACTTTACTCGCCAACTCTAACCCGTCCATTTGTGGGCATTTTTTTAAGGCTGCCTGCAAATCTTTCAAATCACTTAATTCGCTCGAAATCACCGCATTCATCGCCCCTTTAGTGCGAATATGCGTTACCAACATTCGCGTATCAATGTCCGAAATCCCAATAATATTGTTGTGATTCAAAAAAGAATCTGTTGATTCCACTCCATCGTGGCGCGAAAAGAGTTTAGAGAAATTACGTACAATCAAACCTGCAATCTTCGCCGATTGGCTCTCATATTCCGTTTGATGAATACCATAATTGCCGATGTGCGTATGCGTTTCAATCAAAATTTGCCCAAAATACGAGGGGTCGGTGAAAATTTCTTGATAACCTGTCATGCTCGTATTGAAACAAAGCTCTCCTACGGTTGTCCCTTTTTTACCAATAGAAACGCCTTGTAGCAACATTCCATCTTCTAACAAAAGATAAGCAGTTTGTCTTTGAATATATTTCATAAATAAGGAAATTTTAAACGTTTTTTTTTAGAGCTAGTAAGGGTTCTTAAAACCTTACTAGCTCTAAAAAAAACCTCAAAGCCCTAAACTTTGAGGTTTTAAAAAATAATAATAGTCATTAATCTATGATTGCTTGATTATTTAAAGGAATAGGCTCATAAGGAAGCTCTTCCCCATTTCTCAATTTTTGAATCGTTTGTCGAAGTTTTTCTTCGGTCAAGTTATGCATATAACGGCGATTGGTAATTTGTGCTACAGGTGCCGTATCGCAAGCTCCCAAACACTCTGCCTCGCGCACCCAAAACAAACCATCATTACTTACTTTGCCACCCGCAGGCACTTGCAAATAATCTTTCGCGTATTGTACCATCTCACGCCCACCACATTCACCGCAAGTAAAGCAAGTGCAAATTTCGATAAGGTGTTTAGGCGTATTTTCTTTAATATACATTGTATAAAAAGAAGCCACACCATACACACGCGCATACGGCACGTTGAGGGTATCAGCCACTAACTTCATGCTCTCTGCCGAAAGCCAACCAAACTTTTCTTGTGCTATCCACAAGGCAGGCATTATCGCAGAATGGCGGTCAGGATACTTTGCGACATGCTTTTGAATTTCTTGCAATTCTGCTTCGGTAAATGTATATTCCATAAAAATGCAATTGAAAGATGCCCTTATTGGGTGCGCAAATTTACTACTTTTTTGGAATATGCAAGGAAGTTTTGAGCGAGTTAAAGAAAATTCTTTTTCTTTTAAGAAAATTTCGTTGCTTATGATTTTAAAAACAAGTGCGTCGTCACGATTCCCGAAGGAAATTGTTCTACTTGTTGGACTTCAAAAACGGTTTCATTGGGTACTTTTGCCCACAAAGGAATGCCTTCCCCTAAAATAATCGGCACTTGCGCTATTCGAATCTCATCTATTAATTTTGCATTGAGGAGTATGGTATTTATTTCTCCGCCTCCTACGAGCCAAATTGCTTTACCTGCTTGTTGCTTTAGTTTTTGCACAAAAGCGGGAATATCTTCCCGAATATACTGCAAATAACTTGTATCTTGATGGGAGGCATTTCTCGTAAATACGTAATTCTGCTTATCTGGGTAGGGGTTTTCGATGCCCATATCTAGCACATATTTATAGGTTTTGTACCCCATCAAAACGGTATCCACCTCATTCAACAAAGCCTGATAGCCATAATCATTTTTATCGGGATTGGGAAATTGTTCTAACCAATCTAAATTACCGTCTAACCGCGCAATTTTTCCGTCTAAACTGGTGGCAATATATAATATAACTTTTCGCATAATGATTTACAGAACAAATAAGAAGAAAACGCTCAATTTTAGCCAGTAAATTTACAAAAATCCTTCAAACTTGTTTTATTTTTGGACAAAAATGCTGCACCTTTCATTCCTTCGCCTTATCTTTGCAGTAGTAAATTATTCATTTTTATGTTAGAAAACGATAACCAAATTTTAAATTACTCAAAATCAGCGTTTTAGCTTTCATTTACTCACCTATATTTGATGTTGGGAAAAAAGTAGCATTTTTTATTGAGCGTTCAACTCCTAAAAATAATTTTGCTTGCTTGTTCTGTATATTTCAATTAATCGAATTAAAGTATTTACTTCATTTTTAGTATATTTTACGATTTTACAAAAGATGCTTTCTTACCTAAGAAATTGGCTTAAAAAAAGGGAGTACATTAGCATATATAACGCACCTCTATGTCCATGTGTTTTTGTGTTTTTGTGTTTTTTTGTCGTAAAGTATTGATAATTAGCAATTTAATAAAACACAAAAACACAAAAACACACGATTTTTTGCAGAAAAACAAGTATGTGCAAAGTGTTTCAAATGTTTATTTTTTTGTAATGTGTTTTATATCTTTGTGTTTTTGTGTTTTTTTATGCTTAATTTATTGAAAGTTAAATAGTTACAAAAATGCAATTTGTAACACCTTTTTACATTCTGATTTTATACTTTAATTTTCGTAATAACTACTTATTTCAAAATTTAAAGTAAATTCCATGTACTACACTTGCATTTTCGTATATTTCTATTTTGGTAAAGAAAATGCGCAAATTTTCCCTATCTTTGCGCCCAATCTGTCATTATTTTATTACCCATCATTATGAATCAGCTCATTTTAGGCGACAACCTCGAAGTGTTGCGCAATATGAACAGCGAAAGTGTGGACTTAATTTACATAGACCCTCCTTTTTTCTCGAATCGCACTTATGAGGTGATTTGGGGCGATAAGGGAGAGGTACGCTCCTTTGAAGACCGTTTTAGTGGAGGCATTGACCATTACATTGCTTGGCTCAAAGAGAGAGTAATGGAGCTGCACCGCATTTTGAAGCCTACGGGTTCTATTTTTGTGCATTGCGATTGGCACGCTGATAGTTATATTAGGGCTTTTGTGTTGGATAAAATTTTCGGTAATAATAATTTTAGGAATAAGATAACTTGGAAACGCTCCGACACACACAATGACGCGAAAAAGCAAATGCCCAATGTTTGTGATGATATTTTCTTTTATTCCAAATCTGACAACTATGTGTTTAATGTTCAGTATGGCAAACACGCAGATAAAACGCTGAAGGAGTGGTATCAATACCTAGAATTTAAAGATGGTACAATTCGCAAAATGACCAAAGAGGAAAATTTCATGCAAATTATTCCCAAAGATGCAAGAAGGTTTAATACAGACAATATGGCGAGTCCAAATCCTAGACCCAACCTAATGTATGAATATAAGGGTTATTCATATCCTGATAAAGGTTGGAGGTATTCCCTAGAAACTATGCAAAAATTAGACACAGAGAATCGCTTGTTTTTCCCAAAAGAAAAAACGGGTCGTATTATGCTTAAACGCTATTTAGACGAGCAAAAAGGTGCAGTAATTGGCGATTTTTGGGATGATATAGACCAAATTAGAGCCGCACATAAAGAGCGCATTGGTTATCCTACCCAAAAGCCCGAAAAATTATTAGAACGTATTATTCAAATGGCTAGTAATGA
>JBJXHA010000444.1:0-2977 GCA_046160275.1 Bacteroidia bacterium
GTTCGCAACCCTTGAAGGGTTGCGAACCCTAAAAATCTTAAAAACACAAAATTACCTTTTTTTATGCAACAAACAACTATTCAAGAAGTTCGACAACATTTCGAGAAACATTATCCACAATTTATAGAAGAGCAAGGAAATCAAGCCTTTGCAGAAGGAAACACTTTTTATACTTTTGCGCGTTTAGCAGATTATTTAATTGATGAAGGTTTTAAGAAAAATGATGAGGCATTTATTCATCAATTGATGGAATATGTAGCCTATTTATATGAAAATGGCGATGATTTGGTCAGGAATTGTTTAACTGTGAGCTTTGTTGAGGGCTTAATTGACAAGGGATATATTAGAAAGCAAGGAGCGCATTTAAAAAAGATTTTACCTTATTTGCCTGCCCATATTTTAGATTTTATTCGTTCCTTTTTTATTACCGAAGTATTAGTGATACTGGAAATAACCGTAAAGGTAAAAGATGTATTTAAAAATAATGCCTATAAACTTAAAAGTATGTATGAAGACAGTGAGATAGAAACTTTACTTTCAATGCTCTTAACTTTTTATACAAAAATTGAGAAGAAAGACAGAATATTAAACGAGGACTTAGAAATTACCGCAATTCAATATCAACAAATAGGAAATGCTGTAAAAGAATTACTTACGCATCGCCCAATTCAATATATTTTAGGAGAAGCAGATTTTTATGGCTATAAATTTAAGGTAAATGAAGCTACTTTAATTCCGCGCCCAGAAACAGAAGAATTAGTTTTTGAAATCCTAAAGCGAAATAAGCAACAAACCTTAAAAGTATTAGACATTGGTACGGGTACAGGCTGTATTCCTATTACCTTGGCATTAGAAACAAGGAAAAAGGCGCAGAATTGGGAGATTTCAGCCTTAGAAATTAGCCAAGATGCCTTAAATGTTGCAAAAGAAAATGCTCAAGAACATCAAGTTGGGGTTAAATGGATAGAAAGTGATATACTCTCTATGCCTACTTTCCCTCAAAAATGGGACATTATTGTTTCAAACCCACCTTATATTCCCGAAGCTGAGAAAACAGACATTGCAGAAAATGTGATAGGTTATGAGCCGCATCTTGCTTTATTTGTCCCCGATAAAAAGCCTTTACTTTTTTATGAAGCAATCGCCGATTTTGCGCGTGAGCATCTTAGCGAAAAAGGGCAGCTCTTTTTCGAAATACATTATTTGTATGGAAAAGAAATCGTAGCAATGTTGGCTCAAAAAGGTTTTCAAAACATTGAATTACAAAAAGATATGCAAGGGAAAGATAGAATTGTGGTGGCAAAAATAGGCTAAAAGAGTTCGCAACTCTTAGAGAGTTGCGAACTCTTTTAGCCTATTTTTGCATTTTTTCTGTAACTTTGCAGCATGGAAACAAATAAAGTCGTTCTCATCATTATGGATGGTTGGGGCATCGCCGAAAATGATGCCGTTAGCGCGATTGCTGCAGCGCATACGCCTTTTTATGACCAAAATATGGCAAACCGCCCGAACATTCGGCTCAAAGCCTCCGAAGAATCTGTGGGTTTGCCTGAAGGTCAATTCGGAAATTCTGAAGTAGGGCATACAAACATTGGCGCAGGGCGCGTAGTGTATCAAGAATTAGTAAGAATTAATTTGGCATTGAAAGAAGGAACTTTTTTACAACAGCCTAATTTTCAGAACATTCTCCAATATTGCAAGCAAAACAATAAACCGCTTCATCTCTTAGGTTTGCTTTCTGACGGCGGCGTTCATGCCATGATTTCGCACCTAAAAGGGATTATCTCTTTGTTGGCAAAAGAAAATATTACCACCTATATTCATGCTTTTACCGATGGGCGCGACACCGACCCGCGCGGTGGTTTGGCATATATGCAAGACCTTGAACAGCATCTAGCGCAAGAAAAATGTGGAAAAGTGGTGTCTGTCATCGGGCGATATTATGCTATGGACAGGGACAAACGTTGGGAGCGCGTAGAGCAGGCTTATGATTTGTTGGTAAAAGGCGAAGGAATGCGCTTTACTTCGGCACAAGCCGCGATTGAATATGCTTATTCAGGCGAGATTACGGACGAGTTTATCAAGGCTTCGGTAATTGTAAATGAAGGCGAAGAGGCGGTAACGATTCAGGCGGAAGATGCCGTTTTCTTTTTTAATTTTAGAACCGACAGAGGGCGCGAATTGACGCAGATGCTGACCCAAAAAGATATGCCGAAATATGCAACCCAAAAATTGAAGCTGCATTTTACTACGATGACACGCTATGACGAGTCTTTTGAAAATATCAATGTGGTGTATGAAAAGCAAAATATTCAAAATGGCTTGGGTGAACATTTGTCAAAATGTGGAAAAGAACAAATTCGCATTGCGGAGACTGAAAAATATCCGCACGTTACCTTCTTTTTTAATGGCGGGGCTGAAACGCCTTTTCGTGGAGAGCATCGTATCTTATGTTCTTCACCCAAAGTTGCTACCTATGATATGCAACCAGAAATGAGTGCTTACGACATTCAAAACTCAATTGTACCTGAATTAAAGAAACAATATGCCGATTTTGTGTGCTTAAATTTTGCCAATCCCGACATGGTTGGGCATACAGGCGTGTTTGAAGCGGCGGTCAAGGCATGTACTACGGTTGATGAATGTACGAAAAAAGTAGCAGAAACAGCACTTGCAAATGGTTACAAGGTGTTAATCACTGCTGACCATGGAAACGCAGACAAAATGAGAAATGAGGATAGTTCTCCGCACACAGCGCATACAACTGCACTCGTTCCTTTGATTTTGCTCGAAAATACACCAGCATTTCGCTTCACCCATTCACTCGGAAAGTTAGGCGATTTGGCTCCAACTATTCTTACTTTGATGAATTTGCCTATTCCTGATGAAATGACAGGCGACATTTTGGTAGAAAAAATATAGGCATTAGGTAAGAAAAACAACATTGTTGTATCTATCACAAGCCTTTCATAATGTA
>JBJXHA010000445.1:0-2900 GCA_046160275.1 Bacteroidia bacterium
TGCCAATTTTGAGATTTTTGCCAAACTCTAAACCTATTGCTACGCCATTTCTTTTCTCTATCGCGCTAATATTTCCCTCATACTTTCCAATCGTGCGAGAAACGCGGAAAATAGGAGCTAAATAAAAGGAGCTTAAAATACTTTTCTCCTCTTTCATCAAATAATAACGATATTGTAGCGCAATCGCATACAAAAAAATAGGTCCATTATAATCATAAATCGGAAGATTTTGCCCTAAAGCTGCGCGGAAATCCACCTGCAAACTTTTTTTGGCTGCAATCAAATGCTCATATCCTGCCTGCACAGCATAGTAAGGAGTAGGACAATATAAAGGAAGCCCACCCACTTTGATAAAACGATGTTGCGAAAATAAAGGGAACGAACACAATACAAGTGATGAAATCAAGAGGAATCGTTTCATATATTCAATTATCAGTAAACAGTAAACAGTTATTTATCTGAAAAAGTTGTTATTGGGAAAAATACGCATGGCAAAGTTGCAAATAATTGTGGCAAATCTAAGTTTTTTTTCAATTTTTTCCTTTCTATCTTTGTAAATACTTAGTAATCAAGGGCGAAATAAATAAAATTAAGTTTTTTTCAAAAAAGTACAAAAAAAATTTGGATAATACCCAACAAAGCCCTAATTTTGCACTCGCTTTTAAAGACAATTATACGCATCCATAGCTCAATTGGATAGAGCACCTGACTACGGATCAGGAGGTTAGGGGTTCGACTCCTCTTGGATGCACTTAGAAATCAAGCGGTTACACGAAGCGTGTAGCCGCTTTTTTTGTTTTTAACACACAATTTAGCAGATAAAAGCCCCAAAAGTGATTTTGGGTTACCTAATTTCCCCAACTAATGGTTGGAAATTTGCATCGGCTTCATAAAATTATGTCCTCCCTCCCCCAAAAAAAACGTAAGAGAGGAAGGAACTTTCTCCTTGCTCTCTTACATAGGATCCTCGGCTGTAAGTTAATGTGTTTTTCATGGGGCAGTTTTTCATGGTTGAAAGTGGGCTTGCAATTAATAAAAAAGGATAGGATTTTTTGTATGAATGATAAACTTATTAAACGAATGTGATAGGGTGTTTCAGAGTTGTAAATAGTGTTTCATAATTGCGTTTTCTAATTCTAAGACAAAGGTAAAGCAAAACTCGACACTTAAACCTTCAATTGGATAAGTGTCGAGTCTGGCGGATAAGTGTCGAGAATGATAGGATAAGTGTCGAAAATAGGGGCTGAAAATCGCTTTATTTTTTGAGCCAAAGTAAAAAATCTTCCCGATTTCGCTTCGAAACAGGCACAATGCTATTGTCAGACATAGTGAGTTCACCCGTTTCTCCCATTTTGTTAAACCTGATGATGTGGTCAAAATTAACGATATGAGAATTGTGAGTGCGGAAAAAGTTATAGGCTTTGAGGTTGCTTTCATAACTTCCTATGCCATACGCCGAAACGTATTGCTTTTTTTGGCTACTAAAAAAAAGGGTGTAATTTTTTGATGCCTCGCAACGAATAATTTCCTGCACCCTTAGCACTTCAAACCCTGTTTGTGTCGGAATAATTAATTTATTATTCACATTTCCGGGCTTTCTAATGTGTTCGGTGAGGGTATCTACCTGTTTTTGCATTTGCATCAAATATCCTTCTTTGGTTAATTCTTCCTCTGCTTTGGCAATCGCAGGAATCAATCGTTCCGCAATCGAAAGTGGTTTGACCAAATAATCAATCGCAGAAAACTTAAAAGCGTCAATTGCATAATGCCCATAGGCAGTGTAAAAAATTACCTTGAACGTAGGAAGCGGAAATTGTTGTAATAAATCAAAGCCCGTTTGTCCTTCTAGTTCAATATCCAAAAAAATAAGATTGGGTTGATACTTTTCAATTGCTTCAATTCCTTCTGGAACGTTTTTCGCCATAGCCAATACTTGTACTTGTGGACAGTAATTTTTTAGCGCATTGTATAATAAATTACGTCCCTGCAATTCATCTTCAATAATAACAACTCGTAACATAATAAAGTGTAATAATTCGCTTAATTGTGCTTTGCTTTGTTTTTCCTTCAAGCGAATTTTTACCAAGCCTTCATTTGTCCCAATAAAAACGGTGCTATCATCGGCATAAATACTATGCACCTCATTGGTCGGCAAACCCTGCGCAATAGAGTAACGATATACAAGAAAGGTTTGGGTTTGAGGATTGATTTGAACAGAATACGCCCCTTGATTGGTGCTTACCCAAACGCGATTTTGGGCATCTATAAACAATGCTTTGATAATTTTATTTTCTAGGGCTGGAACTGAAAGATAAGGGTTGGTTTTAGTAGGTTGATTATTAAGGATTTGCGCTTGCTGAATGGGAGAAATCGCATACAAACCACAGCCATCTGTTCCTATCCAAATCATTTGTTGCTTGTCTATTTCAATGTCAATGATAGATTTTGCCAACAATGGATATTGCTTTTTAATCGAATCTAAAGTGTTCAATTGGTTTTCTTTGTAAATTTTTAAACCTTCGGGAGTCGCTAACCATTGATATTGCGCTTTGTCTTGAATCGCTGCATAGCTTCGCAATAAGGGCGGCTTTTTGGGAGACCCCCAAATGGGAGTAATAAGGCGAATTGAATCGGCATCATGCTCAAAAAAATAGCGGAGAGATAAAGAAAAGGATAAGGCAATTTGTTGATTATCAAAGATATTGATCTTCTTGATGCTTTGGTTTTCTAAAATAGAGAAAGGTTCCTTTTGGGGAAAAACATAGTACAGGCTACGGTAGTGGCATAAATGTAATGCTGTACGGGCTGCTTTAGCTGCCCGATAACTTGCAAAAACTTCGTTTTTGCGCTTTTGCGGCAGCTAAAGCAGCCGCTACAGGTTTTAGTTAGCATTACATTTG
>JBJXHA010000446.1:0-8623 GCA_046160275.1 Bacteroidia bacterium
CTGGATGCAATAATTCATAATTATCTTCAATCAAATTATCGAACTCTTCATCAGTTAAGTCGAGTCCTTGCTTTTCTAAAAATTTTGGTAATGCCCCATTCCACTTTTTTACTTGATATTCAAATTCCACTTCCATAAAAACATCACTAGTTTTTTCGGCAATGAAGTATTCATTGTGCGTAAGAATGTAGGGCTTAATTTGTTTTTTTGCCATTGTTGCTAGGTTTTAATAGGTCTTCAATTTTGACCTTTAAAGCATTAGCAATTTTCTCCATATTTATAAGAGTAATATTTTTCTCAGCACGTTCAATCATACCAATATAAGTTCTGTGAAGTTCAGCCCTGTCAGCTAATTCTTCTTGAGAAATATCGAGTTTACGTCTGTGGTGTCTGACGTTTTCTCCGAATACATTGAGGATTTTGTGCTTTGAAATCATTGCTAACTAAAGTCTGCGCAAAGCTAACTTTAGTATACAACGTGTACCACAGACTATAATTAGCATTTTATATTATGGGTGTCCTGTCGAAATGTGGTTTTGTTACTCATTTTTCGTAATTGTGTCGTCCTCTACGCTTGCATGTAACGTTTCGGGGGTTGCCGTCAGTGCGGGAATAGAAAGCACTAAACTGTCCGCCCACGACAAAAGTATGTAAAAAGCACTACCGTTTGATTAAGCACTGCACCCCGCATTGCGGCAACCCCATGTTACCGGATGCCCTGCTGTCTGTCCAATGGTGTGTCGTGTCGAGTTAGCACTAAACTGTTGGGGAAGGACGCTGGAATGGAAGGGCACATTGTCGGGTTAGGGGGCGGGTGGGGTATTTTTATTTTTTAGAAGGGTAGGAGAAAAAAATTGAAGTTTTTAGTTGGGCGGCAGAAAAAAATACTCTCTTGTAAGCTTTGGTTCGCAGGGTGGCTTGTGCGGCTTGCAAGAGTGTATTTTTTTTGTGCGTTGCCTGTCTTTTGTTGTTTGTCATAGGAGATTTGTGAATTTTCATTGAAAAACTATAAAACGTATTGTAAAAAGTGTCGAACGTATTGCTAAAAGCATAAAGTGTCATGGAAGAACTGCCGAGCGTAATGCGAAAACATCCGAGCGTAATGCAAGAACTACAAAATGCCCTGACAACATTGTCGAGCGTAATGGAAATTTTGTCAAGCGTAATGCAAAAAGTATAAAACAGGAAGCAAGAAGTATAAAGTGTCAAGGCATAACACCCGACAGTCATGCGATAAAATAAAAACCGCCTTGCAACTTTATGAATTGTCAAGGCGGTTTTGCAAAGTGTCAAACGGGAATGTTACTGTCGCGGCTTGGTAAATTTGATTTTGCTGACTTGCTTATATTGTTCGCTGGCAGCACCGAAAACTGATTTTACATATTTTTTTACTTCCTGTGCTATGTCGTAAAGTCCTGTTTTGGCGGCATAGAGTGTCGCGTTGCGAGCAATACGGGCGTTGCTCAAATTTGTCGTTGCGTTAATTACGTTTGTGTTTGTTACCCCAAGGGTGGCAGACTGTGCCGTAAGTGTCGCCACCTGCAAGTCAACTTCGTTTGGCGTGTAAGTAGGTTCGGAAGCTACCAACGCAATAAGTTTATTAAAGTTTTCCAGTAAGCTGTCGTAGCTCTGCTGAGAAACAGAAATTTGAGTTGGTGTAGGTGTAGGAACAGGAGTAGGGTTGGTTGGGTCGGTAATCGGAGCTGGTGGAACAGGTGGGATTGGCGGCACGGGTGGAACTGGTGGAACTGGGTCGGGTGTTGTTGCTGTGCTTTTTCTCGCTCCCTGAATTTTCCGGTTAATTGTTTGTGCATCTTTCACTAATTCATCAGAGGCATCAGTAGCTGCCAAGGCGTTTACAATGCGTGTTGCAAGCGGTTTAATGGGGTCAAAGGCTAACTGTCGTGCATTGATAGCATTGACCAAGTTAGTGCCGTTAGCATTGATAGATTGTATATTGCCTTGTGCTGTTGTCCGTAGTGTGATAAGATTTGGAATTTGTAACGCAACTTTTGAAGGATTGTAAGTTGCTCCGTAGCCTGTGCAATAAGAAATTAAATCTTCAAAGTTAGCTACATTGATTGCGTGCCCGGTTTCTGAATTTGATGCCATATTATTTTGTTTTAGTGAGATTAGATATTTGTGTTTATAAATTCGCTTTGTGAAACTTCAAGTGCCTTTGCTATCCTGTCTATGTAATCAAGTGTAAGATTTACGTCTCCGTTTTCAATGTTCCATACATACTGTCTGTCGGCTTTTATTAAATCGGCTAATTGTTGAAGGGTCATGTTTCTTTTTGTCCGCAACTTTTTAATTCGCTTGCCGACAATTTTCTTTGAACTGTATTTGAAAGAACTATGCAAAGTAAAATAGTTGAATTGAGATTGATGTAAATACAGTATCACTACAAACAAAAAAGCCCCTGATGATTACCAAGGGCTTTTGCTGTTTAATCGGTAGAATGATTACCATGTTATTTTTGTTTTCATTTTCGGGTTTGATGCGTATTTAAGAATGGTTTGCTTATTAATTGATTGTTCGTTGTCTATGCGGAATAAAACCGCAAGCCCGGTGTATTCACGGATGAAATTTTCGGTGGTGTCCACGGGTTTTCCGTTAAATATTATTCCCTTCACAGGTATTTTTCTTTTTAGAAGTGCTTCTACTGAAAGCAGTGTATGGTTTATGCTTCCAAGGTAATTTTGAGAAACTAAAATTACTTCTGCATTCAGTTTTTCAATAAGGTCAATAATCAGGTAATCGTTGTTGAGGGGAACCATCAAGCCGCCTGCACCTTCAATTATGAGTGGTCTGTTATGTTTTGGCGGAATGATATTGTCAAGATTGATTTGAACGCCATCGTGCCATGCGGCAGCATGGGGCGAAAGGGGTTTGGTAAGCCGATAAGTTTCGGGATAAAAACTGCAATGTGGATTGCTTACTAAATTTTTTACTTCCATAGTATCGGTTTGATTGAGGTCGCCTGACTGAGTGGGTTTCCAGTAGTCGGCTCCCAGAGCTTCAACAAGTATGGCAGAAGCGACTGTTTTTCCAACATCTGTTCCTATGCCTGTTACAAAATATTTTTTCATTGTTGTATGGTTTAATGGTTAAATTCTATTCGCTGTCCGGGGATAAATTCATTAAATGTCCCGTTGTCATATACAAGGTTTCCGTTTACAAAAGTGTGTGTGATTTGGGATTGAAATGTTTGCCCTTCAAATGGCGACCAGCCACATTTATAAAGGATATTTTCATGTGTAACAGTCCAAGGCGATTTTAAATCTACAAGCACTAAATCGGCATAATATCCTTCTCGGATAAATCCACGTTTTTTGATATTGTATAAAAGTGCAGGGTTGTGACACATTTTTTCCGTAATTTTTTCAAGGGTTATTTTTCCCTGATGATAAAATTCAAGCATGGCGGGAAGTGCGTGTTGAACCATTGGTGCTCCGCTTGGGCATTTCATATAGTTATTTCCTTTTTCTTTCAATGTATGCGGTGCATGGTCGGTTACTATTATGTCTATCCTGTCGTCAAGCAATGCTTTCCAGAGTTCCTCCCTATCAGTTTTGGTTTTGATGGCGGGGTTCCACTTTATTTTTGAACCAAGTGTTTTGTAATCGTCATCGCAAAACCACAAGTGATGAATACAAACTTCTGTGGTAATCTTTTTTACTGACAATGGAATATCATTGCGAAACAGTGCGGCTTCTTTTGCTGTGGAAAGATGCAGTATGTGTAAACGGGTGTTATGTTTTTCGGCTAATGCTATTGCCTTTTCGGTGGCAATAAAGCATGCTTGCTCACTACGAATAAGGGGATGACATTCCACAGGGATTTGCTCCTTGTATATTTCATTGAAATGTTTGGTATTTCTTTCCACTGTTGCATCATCTTCGGAGTGAATGGCGAGTATGCCTTTGATTTGCGAAAACACCTGGTCAAGGTATTCTGCATTACCAGAAATGAGGTTGCCCCATAATGGAAATGTAATTCCATCATCAGAAAAACCACAGGTATTTTTAAGGTGCGTGTTTGCTACCATGTTCAAATTATTGTCGCCAACTCCCATGAAAAGTGAATAATTTGCAAGGGATGTTTTGGCAGCATACTCTGATTTTTGTTGCAGTAAAAAATGAGTTAGCACATTGGCTTTGGTATTGGGCATATCAAAATATGAGGTAATTCCACCTGCAACAGCGGCTTTACTTTCAGAATGAAAGTCGCCTTTGTGAGTTAGCCCGGGGTCACGAAAATGAACGTGTGCGTCAATGATACCGGGGAAGAGATGTTTGCCCTTTGCATCAATTATTTGATAGTTTTCGGATAAAGAAACCCTGCCAATTTTCGAAATAATTCCATCTTCAATTAATACATCGGCAACAAAGTTTTTGCCTTCGTTGATTATATTGGCGTTCTTTATGAGAGTTGGGTTCTTCATTTTTTCTTTCGTAAATCAACATTGTAAAAAATTGCCGTTTGCAAGTAATGCTTTGTTGTTGTGTTCACTGTTTGGGCAAGGTAGCCGAGTTGAATATTGAGGTTGGGTAAAAACTGGTAGCCGATTGCACCAAACAAACGATTACGGTCAAATGGGGTGTTTGAAAAATGAATAAAGACTTCATCGTAAAAAGTGAGGAACACGGTGTGTTTTTCAATTACTTTTTTATTAAGCGGAACTGTAACTCTTAACAGGTATCGTATTCTGTTCAGATATTTATCGCCACTTTTAGTGTGCAGCCATCGTTGTTCAAGCCGGTAGCGGTGTTCAAAATTTACGCGACCTAAATTGTTCCGCATCAAAAACTGTTGCCAAGTTCTGTTTTCGGAAACCTGAACGCCTTTTAAATTTTCTTTGTCAAAAGCGAAATTCGGAACATGGGCATAACCCGCACTTGCCGAATAGTTATTGTTGATATGATAGTTAACTCCAACACGCAACATAATTTGTTCGGTGTTGGGTGTGATTTCAAAACTGCGGTATTGTGCTTCTGTATGAATGCTCCATTTTTCGTGCAAGCGGGTTTGATTGAAAAACATTAGCCAATTGCCCACTGTGCCTGAAGGGGATTGAGCAAATGCTGATGAATTTAATAGAATGAGAAATAAAGAAAAAACAATTCCTGTTTTGATAGTATTTGGGTAGTTACAGTTCATCTTCGTTTATCAGATTATCGCTTAACTCCCAATTCATATTGAGCACAGGCACGGAACTTAGTTCAAAAATTTCAGCCGGAAATTCGGCTTTCAGGCGGTTTTCAATGGTGTTGAACAATGAACCTTTTGTAATGGCTGTAAGCATGTATCTGTTTTCGAGAAATACTTCTTTCCCCTTTTTACTGCATTGCTGCACTTTGGCAAAAAGGTTGGCAGTAATAACCAAATTCTTATCCACGAGCATTTCGGCAACTCTGATTGCCATGATGCCATCGTATGTAATTACGGTAAGTTGTATCATGTTATTTCGGAAATATCAATACAGGAACTTTGGTGCTATAAGTCAATTCGGAGGATTTACTTGGCAGGAAGATGCTTTCAAAAAAACTTCTTTCCTGACTTGTAAATAATATCAATAGTTCAGGCTTTGATTTTTTAATAAACTTTGATACTCTTTCAATAAGTGATAAATCAAGATTAGTTTGAACTATGTTTAGTTTTATTTTCTTGTATTTGTCAGAAGAAAATAATGCCTTGTTGTTTTTAATTTTCTTTGCATCAGCTACGAGTGATGAGTAATGCAATACCTCTAATTTTAATTTTGTAACAGCAGAAACAGCGGTTACAATTTTTATTTCCTTTTTCAGATTTTCAAAATCAGATAAATAAACTGCCCTTTTTATTGGCTTCGTGCGATAATGACTTGGAACAACCATTACCGGAATGCTTGAATTATTTACAATGTATGAAGTGTGTGTGCCAATTATTTTTCTGAGCATACCTGCACCTTGTGTAGCAATACAGATATAGTCGAAATTGTTGTTTTCTGCGTAAATGATAATATCCTTTTCAGTTGATTTGGCAGCATCAATTATAAACTGCACGCTTTTGAATTTGTTCTTTTTTTTACTAATAGCAGCATAAACAAATTTTTTAAGGTCAATTGTCAATCTGCCGATTTCGTCTGCTTTGTATTCGCTGTAAAATACATCAGTCCATCTGGTAGGTTTGAGTAAATGCACAGCGTGATAGAAAACCACTTCAATGCCTTTGGATTGTTTTGCAAGTGTGTGAGCAAATCTGATTGCTCCCTTTGAATTTTCCGAAAAATCGGTGGTTACTAAGAGTTTCATTTATTTTAGATTATGTTTTTTGGCAATTTATCTTCACCTTCTTTATAGTGTTCGTGTGTTGTTACAGGCGTATTGCTTCGGTTCATCCGCATTTGAAAAACGCTTACCAACATTGAAAATGCCATTGAAAAATAGATGTATCCCTTTGGAATTTCAAGCCCGAAGCCCTCGCTTACCAAAGCAAAGCCGATGAGCAATAAAAATGAAAGAGCCAACATTTTAAACGAAGGATGCCGGTTTACAAAACCGCTGATTGGTTCTGCGGCAAACAACATGATGATGACGGTAACAATAATGGCGACATACATTATCCAAATTTCTTTTACCATTCCTATTGCTGTAATGATGCTGTCAATAGAAAAGACCAAATCCATTAATAAAATCTGAAAAATTATCTGAGCGAATGTAGCTGCCTTGAGGTTTTTTGTTTGGTTGCCTTGTTCGCCTTCCATCTTATGGTATATTTCGGCTGAACTTTTATACAATAAGAACAAACCGCCAACTATCAATATCAAATCTTTGATGGAAATGCCTTGCTTAAATACGGTGAATAAATCATCGTCTAATTTCATTATCCATACCACCATTGCCAACAACACCAACCGCAAAACCATAGCGAGGATTAAACCATAAAACCGTGCTTTCTTTTGCTGACTTTCGGGCAGGCGGTTGGCTAATATGGATATGAAAATAACGTTGTCTATGCCCAGAATTACTTCTAAGGCAATAAGGGTAACAAGCGAAACTATTATTTCATATTCCATTACGGTTTAAAGAGAGATTTCAGTATTTACTTCTTGAATTTTATTTCGTTTGGCTATAATTTTTGTCTTCCTTTTTTTGATTTGCTTTTCTAAGGCATTAACAGTTTGTGCTATGGCTTCTTCAAAGGTTTTACATTGGGCACTTGCCAATAAATCGTTACCCGGAATAAGCAACCGGATACTGCAAAATTTATTCTCTCTTGTTTCTGAGTTGTCGAGTTTCAGGCATACTTCCGTGCTAATTATGTCATTGTATAAATGTAAAAGATGGTTCGCCTTTTCATGGACAAACATGGTAAGTTCTTTTTTCGGGGCAAAGCTTGGGGTTTGAATACTGATAGTCATAGTAAGTGATTTTAGTTTTTGATAATGTGAAATTTAATCTTGCATAACTAAGTTTTCGGGTTCTCTATTTTTAAGCGGCACAAAGTTTTCTACAAAAGCATTTTCGGCATTCACTTGCTGAAAAGGAGTTCTGTAATAAACCGGCATTGAATTGAAGCTGAAAGGCAGCAGGAAAACATGAGCGTGATTTTCTTTGGTATATTTTTTTAAGAAAAGGGCTTGTATCGGGTCGGTAGCTATGGCTATGTTTTTAAAGCCCATACTGTTTGCAAGTGCAATACCATAAGCAACATTTTCGGTTGAATGAAGTGCTTCGACTTCGGTGAAAGTATGTTGAGCGGGAATACCAATCGCCTCTGCCATTAATTTCATTATCACAGCTTCTACATAAGGACTTTGAACTGCCGAACCCGAAAAAATAATATGACGGGTAATACCCTTGTCATACAACTCTTTTGCCCAAAGCATTCTTGCTTTTAAAAGCGGATTTATGTTAGCCGTATCATGGGGTAGCCCGGGAACAATGACCACATCAAACGGTGCATTTCTTATGCTGTTGTTATAGGTGGTAACGGCATTCTGCTTGAGAATTGAACATGAACTGCTGCCTATAACTGCAAATGCAATGATGAGATAAAAAGAAAATCGCCTTTTGATTTGAACGCTATTATTCATTTTTCAATTCTTATGTTACATTAATTGTTTCGGAAAAAAATGTTACCTGCCCTGTTGTAATATCATGTGTGCCGCCAGCAATTCCAATTTGTCCGCCTTCAATCATTTCTTTTAAAATGGGGCTGCGTTCCATAATTGATTTAACGGTTCGCTTAACATTGATGGTCGCCACATTTTCTACAAATTCTGCGTTGGCAGAATTGCGGTTTTCGGTTGTAGTGGTTTCATCGTCAACGGCTGGTCTTATTTTAGAAAGCAATGCGGTGAGGTTGCCCATTTCAACATGGTCGCAAGCTCCCTTTACTGCTCCGCATTTGGTGTGACCTAACACTACTATAATTTTTGAACCTGCTACTTTGCAGCCAAATTCCATGCTGCCTAAAATATCTTCGTTAAGGATATTGCCAGCAATGCGAACACTGAATACATCACCTAACCCTTGGTCAAAAATGAGTTCGGCAGATGTGCGGCTGTCAATGCAGCTAAGAATTACCGCAAAGGGGTGTTGCCCGTCTGATGTTTCATTTGCCTGTTGCAAAAGGT
>JBJXHA010000447.1:0-4565 GCA_046160275.1 Bacteroidia bacterium
ATGGTAGTGCTGATATTGCATCGGCTGCTAAAATTATACCTAGATAAATAAATAAATTCTCACGCCCGACATTATTTGAAAGCACCGCAATTTGCTTAGCAAAAAGCGCAATCAAAGTGCCAAAAAGAACTGAAGTAATGCTCAGTAAACTAAATGCAGTGCTAAAAACTTGCTCGCGCGGTTCATGTTTTTGGTAAAAACGAAAAAAAGCAGTTTCCATGCCATAAGTAAATATTACGCCTAAAAATGAAGCATACGCATAGAATAACGTAGAAACACCATATTCTCCTGGCTGGAAAATACCTGTATATAAAGGCACTAACAAATAATTCAGAAAACGCCCAACGATACTACTCAAACCATAAATGGCTGTTTCTCCTGCAAGTTTTTTTAGTATTGACATGAATTCGGTTTGTCTGTAATAAACGCAAATGTACTACATAAAATATAAAAAGTGTTCAGAAAAAATAAAAGAACCTTATCTTGCGTTACTTTTTCAATCATTTATTTTTAAAATACTAACAATGCGCATTTTCTTTTTTTTCTTTTTTTGCTATTCTGCAAATTTAGCTTTGGGACAAGCCCAATCTTTTACGACTACAAAATTGCTAAAAGGTAAAGCGAAAGATAATTATGATAAACATAAAGATATGCTTCGGGAAGGCAAATATACAGATGCTATAAAATATCTTAATGCAGCGTATAAAGCAGATACGATGTTTATTGAAGCATTGGCACTAAAAGCTTCAATTTATAATGCGCAACGAAATTTCAAAATGGCAGAGGAGTCTTTTGAGTCAATGTTGAAAATTAGTGAAACTTATGATACCGATGTTTGGTTTTCCTTAGCACAAACGGAAAAGAATCAGGAAAAATTCTTGGAAGCAGTAGAACATTATGAAAAGTTTTTAGCTGCGGGCTCAAAAAGCGAAATTGCGATAAAACAAGCAAAAAGCAATCTTGAATCTTGTCGTTTTATCGGAAATGCAATGGCAAAACCAGTGCCTTTTGACCCAAAACCTTTGAGCGCAGCGATTAACACTACTACTAATAGTGAATACTTGCCATGCCTAACTGCTGATGGAGAAACTTTGATTTTTACGCGTCGTGAAAGGGGAAATGAGGATTTTCTAATAAGCCATAAGCAGAACGGTGAATGGGAGGAGGCTATCTTAGTGCCTAACATTAATACGATTAATAATGAAGGCGCGGAAACGATTTCGGCAGATGGAAGGTCTTTGGTGTTTACAGCTTGCAATCGTCCTGATGGCTATGGGTCATGTGATTTGTATTTTTCTGAGTTGGGTGAAAAAGGTTGGACAACGCCTAAAAATATGGGTAGCCCGATTTGTACAAAAGGATGGGAATCACAACCTTCGCTTTCGGCTGATGGGCGAACGCTTTATTTTTCTTCATCTCGTCCTGAAGGATTGGGAGGTCAAGATATTTGGATGAGTAAACGAGAGAAGACAGGTTGGTCAACACCTATTAATTTAGGCTCAAATGTAAATACTGCTGCGGATGAATCTGGCCCTTTTATTCATCAAGACAATCAAACGCTTTATTTTATGTCAAATGGCCGACCTGGAATGGGCGGTTTTGACCTTTATTATACTAGAAAAGATAATAAAGGAGAATGGGACAAACCTGAAAATATGGGTTATCCAATTAACACGCAACGCGACGAAGGTAGTTTGATTATTAGCCTTGACGGAAAAAAAGGAATGATGGCAAGTGATAGAAAGCATAAAGATTCAAAATTTACTTCTGGTTTTAGCGATAAGGATAAAAGTGATTGGGTAAACGAGGCTGAAACAGATATTTATGAATTTGAATTATATGAAGCAGCTCGACCTAAATTGGTAACTTATGTAAAAGGCAAAGTGTATGATGTTACGAATTTTCAAAACTTACGAGCAAAAGTCGAAATTTTTGACATCGCTACTAATGAAGTTGTTTCTACTACAATAAGCGATTGGAAAGGAGAGTTTTTGTTGTGTTTACCTGCTGGAAAAAACTATGCTTTTTCTGTAAATAGAGCAAAATATGCATTTTATTCCAATAATTTTTCCTTAGAAAATGAGCTTAATATTGAGAAACCATTTGAATTGGATATTCCGTTGATTCCTTTACAAGCCAATTCCACGACTTCAACTGAAAAGTCAAAGAAAACAGTGGTATTGAAAAATGTATTCTTTGAATTAGCTTCCGCAAAATTATTACCTGCTTCGATTGCTGAGTTGGATAGATTGAAGTCGCTTTTAGATGAAAATCCAACTTTGAGAATACAACTTAATGGTCATACGGATAATGGAGGCTCTACTGATTATAATCAAACGCTTTCTACAAATCGTGCCAAAGCTGTATATGATTATTTGATTCAAAAAGGGATTGTTTCTAGTCGATTGCAATTCAAAGGTTTTGGCGAAAGCCAACCTATTCAGACAAACGAAACACCTGAAGGGCGGCGAGAAAATAGAAGAACTGAATTTGAAATTTTGAGTTTATAAGGATTAATAAAAATCGCATATTTTTGGGCGATACAATGAACTTGTGTCGCCCAAAATTTATGTAATAGAATATTATTTAAACGGATTTTTATATGCTTCGTTTTTTAAAAAATTGGGGTCGTCTAGGGTTTTTAAAAAGGCGAGCAATTGTTTTTTTTGAATATTATTTAGCTTGATTTGTTGAATCAAAGGGTCGTTGTTTGTTGAAAATTTGCCACTTGAAAGGTAATGAGTCAAAACATCATCAATTGTTTTTAAACTTCCATTATGCATATAAGGAGCTGTGTATGACATATTTCGAAGAGTAGGAGTTCTCATCTTTCCATTGTCAAATTGATTTTTAGTCACTTCTCCTCTACCATTATCTGCAAAACTACTGAAGTCGTTAGCTTCTTGTAAGCCATTATTCAAATATTGATTTGTAGTTAAGAGAGAGCCTGTGTGACAATGCCCGCATTGTGCATCTGGTAAACTAGGTGTTATATTGAAGAACATCTCATAGCCAATTTGTTCATCGTCCTCAAAAGAGTTGTTAAGCGGGTCTTGAAGTACTAAATCAAATTTAGAATCTTTGCTAATAATGCTACGTTCAAACTGCGCAATGGCTTTTGCGCTAAGTTCTTTTGTGATTTCTGATTTACTTTTTATTCCAAAAGCTTTGCGAAATAATTCTGGATATTTGGCATTTCGTCTTAGTTTTTGCTCAACGATATTCCAGTTTTCGTTCATTTCGAGGTGGTCTTCAACAGGCAAGAGGGCTTGTTCTTCAAGTGTAGTTGACCTACCATCCCAAAATAATCCTTTGTTCATGAAAGCCATATTGACTAAAGCCATTGAGCTTCGGCGTCCTGTGCGTCCAAAAACACCAGTGCTTACAGCTGTATTGTCTGTAAAAGAGCCTTGTATTTTATGGCAAGAAGCACATGAAATTGTGCTGTCAACTGATAAAACGGGGTCATAAAACAAGCGCCTTCCCAATTCAACGCCTTGTACGGTCATTGGGTTATCGGCAGGAATATCGGGCTGAGGCCAGCCTTTTGGAACTGCAATTTGGTATGGGGTAACTACATATGGAATACTTGATAAGTCGCCTATATCTTCATTGTCCTCACAGGCTAAAAATGATAAGCAGATGTAAATAGCTACTAATTTTCTCATTTTATTTTGAGTGCTGTTTTATAATTGTCAGAAAGAGTTATTGCGATGGATTTATTGCTTAAACTATGAGAATTTTGATTTTTCAAAGGATTAATGACACCTGCTTTGCCATTTAAGAGTTCTTTTACATCTAACTCTAAGACTAATTCGGTACTTTGATTTTCGTTAATTGTAAAAGAGGCTGGAAAGTTGATTGTTCTAAACATTTCGTCAATTCCAGTATGATAGCTAAATGGCAAATCGCCTTTCCCTGTTTTTGTGGTATCCATCACTCCTTCAGTTTTGGTGAAAATATAGCTATCCCATGATTTCCAATATTCACCAGTTTCACTTAACGGGCTTTTTGAAGAAAAGTCAGAAGGCTGTTTTTTGTTTAAGCTTTTTGGTACTCCAATGCCTAGATTTAAAGCATTATAGTTGCCTACTTCCAAATCAAATGAACTTGAAATGCCTTGGGTCGCTTTGGCTAAATCAGTTAAATTACTTAAGTCAATGAATACAAAATCAGCTTCGCCATTTTTCGCAATTGCCCCACCATCTTGTACTTGCAAAAAGAGCGAAACTCTTTGAAATTGCATTGAAAATCCTTGTGCGGATACCACATTTTGATACATCACTAAGGCATCTTGTCCATACTTAGGAACAATTCGGAGTTTTAATTCACCGTATTTAGGTTCATTTCTACTGCATTGAAAAGACAATAAAGGAAGTATAATCGCTAGACCATAAAGAATCTTTTTCATAAATAGGAGTTTAGTTGAAATTATAAAAAAATGAGAAAACCCTCTTATAAAACGCTAAAAGTAGTGTTTAAGTTAGTATTAAATTGTCATTTTTTTATAATTTTACAACATTCCACGCGCTTTTAATTCCAAATATTTATTAATTGTGTTTACA
>JBJXHA010000448.1:0-4593 GCA_046160275.1 Bacteroidia bacterium
ACATAACAAGTATAAGTACCTGCACAAGCTCCGGTTAAAGTGGCAGTCATTTGCCCATTTGACCAAGAGTAGCTATAATTAGGCGTTCCCCCTGCGGCACTTACCGTAGCAGAACCATCACACACGCCATTACAAGAAATATTCGTACTTGCGGTAATAGCAGCAGTTAGCAAAGTAGGTTCTGTTAAAGTTATCGTGGCAGTAGCAGCACAACCATTTGCATCTGTAATCGGATAAGAATAAGTACCCGCATTTACTACAAAATTACCTGTACCTGTATAAGCAGGAGTACCACCTGTACCTGATACGGCTACAGTAGTTGTACCACCATTACAAAGAATTGGATTTGCCATTGCATTTGCCACTAACAAAGTGGGTTCGGTAATGGTAATTGAAGTGCTTGCAGTACAAGCATTTGCATCTGTAATGGTATAATTATAAGTTCCTACTGTTAGCCCAGAGAAAGAGCCTGTTCCTGTATAGTTAGGTGTACCACCGCTTCCGCTTACAGTTATGACACTTGTTCCACCATTACATAAAATAGGCGTAGAAGAAGCACTTGCCACCAATAAAGTAGGCTCGGTAATTGAGATAGAACCTGTTGCTGTACAGCCATTTGTATCAGCAACGGTATAAGTATGTGTGCCTGCATTTACTGTAAAACTTCCTGCTCCTGTATAACCTGGACTTCCTCCTAATGCGCCAACAGTTACTACGCTTGTTCCACCGTTACATAAGATAGGCGTACTATTTAAGGTAATCGACAAAGAAGAAGGTGCGGTAACTGAACCAGAAGTGGTGGCAGTACAACCATTCGCATCAGTTACGGTAAAATTGTAAGGACCTGCAACTACGGAGAAAGTACCTGTACCCGTATAAGCAGGCGTACCACCAGAAGCCGTTACGGTTACGGTAGAGTTTCCTCCATTACAAGCGATAGGAGTTGATGTAGAGCTTGCCACTAACGCAGTAGGTTCTGTTACGGTAATAGAAGCAACATTAGAAGCACAACCATTTGCATCGGTAACAGTGTAGGTATAAGTTCCTGCCGCAACGGTATAGTTACCTGTACCTGTATAGGCTGGCGTTCCTCCCGAAGCACTTACTGTTACAACGGCATTTCCGCCATTACAAGCAATAGGCGTAGTAACTAACACAGAGGCAAGCACAGGAGTAGGTTCGGTAATAGTAATTGTCGTAGAAGCCGCACAACCATTTGCATCGGATACATTATATACATAAGTACCAGCAATTACGTTGAAAGTCCCTGTTCCTGTATAAGGAGGTACACCTCCTACGGCACTTACTAGAATACTTCCTGTTCCACCATTACATAAAATTGCGCTACCAATTGAAGCACTTGCGCTAAGAGTTGAAGGTTGGGCAATTGTAACTGTTGTGGTAGTCGTACAGCCATTTGCATCTGTTACATAACAAGTGTGTGTACCCGCACATAAGCCTGATGCGTTAGCGGTCGTTTGCCCATTTGACCAAGAATAGTTATAACTAGGCGTTCCTCCACTTGCATTTGCTACTGCCGTTCCATCACAAACATTATTACAAGTAACGTTTGTAGAAGCTGTAACGCTTGCTGTGAGTAAGGTAGGTTCTGTTACTGCAACTACCGAAGAAACAGTACAATTATTTGCATCTAATACAGAAATTGTGTAGTTATTTGCTGTTAGGTTAGGGAAACTATTTCCAGTCCCATACGCACCTCCGTTAATAGAATATTGAAAACCAGGCGTTCCCCCATTTGCATTCACAAGGATAGACCCGTCATTTCCACCATTACAACTTACCGCAATAGGGGTGTTGGTTACGTTAATGGCGGGAGGGGAGGAAATTGTTACCGTAGTGCTTGCTGTACAGCCATTGGCATCTTGAATCCCTGCGGTGTAAGTAGCAGGTGGTAAATTCGTAAAACCATTTCCCACCTGATAAGTCCCTCCATTCAAATTATATTGATAAGCAGGCGTACCACTTGAACCTGTAATTGTGATCGTACCATTTGTGGTGTTAGCGCAACTTGCATTGGTAGAAGAAGTACTAATAGAAGGTGCAGTAGCCACAGTAACTGTTGCGGTAGAAGTACCTGTGCAACCATTTGCATCTTGCACAGAAATAGGATAAGTGCCTCCTGCTATGTTTGTAAATACATTCCCTGCTTGATAAGTTCCGTTATTTAGGCTATATTGATAGGGAGCTGTACCATTTGAACCTGTTACCGTAATTGTTCCATTGGTAGAACAAGTAGGCGTAGTTGTGGCACTTGCCGTAGGGCTTGGATTTACGGTTACTGTAACAGGCACACGACTAGAAAGGCATAATCCCGTACCAGTAGAATAATACACATTCGTTCTTGAGATATAATAGTTTGCCTCAAACCAAATGTCGTGCATACCTCCAGCAGAAGAACTCAAGGGGAATTGCATACCTGTACGCTGCAAAGTAGCAGGTTGACCACCAATCGTAGTAGCAATAGGAGTTGTTCCACCATAAGAGTTGATGTCATTTCTTGCCCCATATACCCCAATCACCTCCCCTGCTGCAACGGGAATGTTTACGGGAATAATCCCTGCGGTTGCATTATTTTGCGTGAGGTAAAGTTGTGCAAAAGCATTGGTTGTACCGGGAAACGCAGGAGGAGGGATATTTCCATTAAATCTAACCACCGCAATACTTGACGGACCCGCACTTGCATTGGTAGGAACTTCCAAACCTGAAATTGTAAACGCTACGGGAGCGGTAAAATAAAATCCCCGAATACTATTCGAAAAAGTGGTTTGATGCCCAGGAATCGGAATGAGCGTTTGTGGACCCGCTGCCGTACCAGAAGCAGCTTCTACATAATAAGTGGTAGTTGTTGCGGGTGTTACCGTTAAAGAAGCATTGGTAGAAATGGGAGTACCTCCTGTTGGCGTAAGGTACCAACTATAAGCCGTTGCTCCCGCCACATTTGCGGTTAAAGTGGTAGAGGCACCCGCGCAAATTGAAATATTCCCTGTAACTGTCGGCGAAGGACCTACTACAGAGATTTCCGTAGTAATACTCCCCACGTTACTCCCCGCCCCTTCTGATACAACATAATAAGTACCTGCTGCCAAAGTTGTTTGAATAGAAGCGCGGCTTGTAGCACAAATTGGTCCATTGTTGTCATTAGAAGCCAACATTGCCCCAGCATTATTCAGTAGATACATATAAGTATCGAAACCTGAATTACAATGAGAAATATTTACCGTTTGCGTAGAAGTTAAGGTAAAGGTATAATAAATATCCCCCGAAGGTTGCCCATTGTAATCATTTAGATAAGCTGTATTATTTTTGGTATCAGAATAATTGCTCCCACAACCCAAAGCACCTGCATTAATTGCAAGCGCTTGTGTTTCACCAGGCAAGGCTGCAGCGCATGATACACAACGCCAAACAACGGTATGAGAGTTCGTATTTGTAAGGCAGTTAAATTGATTAATCTGCACTCTTGCTACCCCTGTAAAGTTAGCTGACCAAAGAATTTTAGGGCTCACTCCACACACATCATCTGCATAACAAAGGTTGGTTCCTGCCGCGTTTTTTAACGTTAATTGAGCGTCCCCTGTCGGGTTCGTTGCCCCGTCACCGGGACACAAAGACCATTCGTATTGTTGCCCATTTATTACATTGTATTCGTTGTATTCTCCTGCAAAGGTAGCCGCTACAGAAGGCACAAAGGTATTAGAAGTGGTAGTTTGCACAGCACCGAAAAGCACGCCAGTAGCGCAACCTCCTGCATTACATACCCCTGCTTGCGCCCAAAGACTTTGTGGCAGGAGGAAAGTGGCAAGTATAGAAAGTAGAAGTAAACGTCTATTCATATTTCAAAAAATGATAAGCGTGGTAAAAAATTATTGAATGATAAAATCGCCACTTTGCAAAATTGCCGTTTGTTTGTCTTGTGGCAGCGATTGAAAGTAAGCCTGTGAAATGGTTGTTTTTGGTTTTTGGTTTGCATCTGCCAAGACAATGTAGTTTACTGAATCTTGCAGAATGTGAAGTCTTTTGGCGGCAGGCAAAGCATAAAATTCTGCCGTAGTAAGATAAATTCTCCCATCTCCCGCCACAGGTTGTGCATTAGTTGGTACCAGATCCGTAAATTCATACAAATGAATAACGGAAACAAGGTTACCACCCATTTGTAAAAAAGAGGCTTTTGTAACGGGGATTCGGTTGATTTCATCAGCAGAGGTAAACATTGAAGCCCCCGAAGAAGGTGGGGTCGTCTGTTGAGCAAAAGACAGCGAAACCATCATTAGCCAAACAAAGAAGCAAGAAAGTAATAAACGTGCCATAAGTTATATTAAGAAATATTAGTGAAACGAATTGTGAAACTGAAATCTCTGAAGAGAGAATGGTGATTTTCCTAAGATAATTCTATTACAAATAAAAATATATCTATAAAAAAAAGCTCGCTAACACAATAAAAAACAGAAAAGTGGTCTTGAGGAATTATTTTTACCCCTTTCCTAATAAATTGAGGTGTCAATTACTGTATTTTTTTTCTAAAATACAATTTCTTAGGCTAACTTTTTTCCAAGAAAACCCACTTTGTTTACC
>JBJXHA010000449.1:0-13311 GCA_046160275.1 Bacteroidia bacterium
CAGGTACATTCACCGTTAATCGGAAGGAACTTACGCCTTCGGGCAAAATATCAATCAACACATTGGCTGTCGCACCCGTGTAAGTTTGTGAATTGATTAATAAGTTAGGTGTGCTAATATTGGTAACCCCCAAACTACTATTCCATGTCAATCCATTACTCAGAACATCTTGCAATTCTACCCCATAAATATCAAAACCGCTTCGATTATAAAAGGTAAAAGTATAAGAAAACTGATGCCCTCCGCTTGGATTACAAGAAAGGGTAGAAGCCGTTTGGGTAAATTCTACCCGATAAGGGCAACCACAACCATCAGTAGAGTTGGTAGTTGGGGCAGAACCTATATTTGTAATGGCACCTGTGGTCGGATTCATGTTAAAAAAACCTCCATTTAATCCATGCCCATACATCGTACCCTCTAAGGTAACAAACATCGCGGCAATATCCCTATCGGCAGCCAAATTGGTACTTAATACAGAAACAGCAGGGTTTGAAAGACTCGTAATCATGTTGGCAGAAGTCGTATAAACAGCATCAAGTCGGATAAATCGCTCACCAATAATATCGTATGTATAAAGCATATCCGTAGCAGGATTGTAAACAATATCCCCCAATTGCACACCAGAAACCCTGAATATCAAGTCAATTGCAGACAAATCAGGGTCACCATCATTTGACCCTCCGGGGTTATATATAGGTGGCATGGTATAAATTCGGTAAATGTTTGTGTTATAATCATGCACTCCCATGAAAAACCAACCATATTTATCAAACTCGCCAATGCTTGAGTTGATGCCTGTGGTAACACCTGTGGGCAAACCCCAAATTCGATTGAAAACGCTAGTACTCGTAGTACGTGTGCTTTGCCCAACATTTCGCACCGTATAGTCTGACCTAAGTTTGTAAAAATCATAGGCATTATCGCCCGTGCTCCTAAAATCTACGAAGTACATATAATTGTTGTAGGGATTGTATGCCAAACAATTAATGTCTTTGGTAGCATCACCAATGCTGCCGCCACAATTTGTGCAGCTTGCAGTCGTAAGGTTGGATAAGAAGGTTAAACTCGCCGTAGCACCCGCAGCAGGGATGTTATAACGATACAATTTGTAATTTGCCGCGCCCGCGGGATTTGTATCATACGTCAAATAATTGGTATTGTTACAAATGAAAGGCTGCGCAAATGTCTGCCCTATTTCACAGAAAAAATAAAAAAACAACAAAGTGATAGTAGTTCTCGTCATGGTAGAGAAGGTTATTAAATAAAACTGAAATGAATAAAATCTTGAAGGTTCGATTCGCAAAAATACGATTTATTTCAATAATATGAAAATTAAGTGAATAAATAATAGGTAGGGGTGAGGAATTTCTTTTTAACAACTCCTTAAGATTTCCTTAGAATTTCTTAACAATTCCTTAAAATTTCATTAGAATTTAACATGGCGTTTGGAAGATATAAAAAAATTTCCGTTATTTATGATGTGATTTTTAGCGGACATGAGTAGATTTTTTGTCTTGTTAAAAGTATCAAAATCAAGATACTAATGTTACAAAAGTTCATACAATATTTGCAATTTGAGAAGCAGTATTCCGTTCATACGCTTATTGCTTATCAAAAAGATTTGGAGGCTTGGGACACGATTTTGCAAAAAGAGACGCAACTTTCTTTGTTCGATACCGTACAAATAACTCAAATCACCTATCGTTCTTTGAGAAATGGAATTCGTCAGTTTATGGCTGAAGGAAAAAGTATAAAAACCGTTGCGCGTAAGCTCGCCGCCTTGCGCAGTTATTTTCAATATTACATTCAAGCAGGAGAACTTCATGCAAATCCCGCGCTGCGTATTCATTTACCTAGCGGAACAAAAAAACTTCCTTCTTTTTTGAAAGAAAATGAGGTGCATGATTTGTTTGAAACCTTAGTATTTCCCACAACTTTTGAGGGTGTGAGAGATAAATGTATTTTGGAAATGCTGTATGGTTGTGGGTTGCGCAGAGCCGAATTAATTTCACTGACTTGCACGCAAATTGACTGGGAAAACCAAACGCTATATATCTATGGAAAAGGAAAAAAAACGCGCATCATTCCGTTTGGGAATGCGGTGAAGGAAGCCATGAAACGCTATCTTCAAGCGGCTGAATTACATCAAGTTGCTATTTCGACTCACTTCTTTGTGAATCAAAAAGGGAAAGTGTTGTATGATAAGCTGTTATATTTAATCGTGCATCGTTATTTGAAAAGAATTAGCAACGCTACACAAAAAAGTCCGCATACGCTCCGTCATTCCTTTGCTACGCATTTGTTGAATCATGGCGCGGATTTGAATGATATTAAAGAATTATTGGGGCATAGTTCCCTCGCCGCCACCCAAGTTTATACCCATAATGCGATTGCAAAACTCAAAAACGTTCACAAAATTGCACATCCTCGTGCAAAAAAACTTTCGGACAAAACAGAAGAAAAGTGAGAGGTAATAAATGAAAGGTGATAAGGAAAATAGATAAAAGTAGGTCATAAAGATAAGTAATAGCACCGTTTTATTCCTTGTTTCTATCTAATTTAATCTCAAAATTCACCGTAAACGAATTAGCAATTAAGTATTTGGCAGAAATTAGTTTATGTTACTTTTTATTATAAAAAACTAAGGATGAACACTTTATTTCTGTTTACTGATAACTGTTAATTGTTAACTGCACTTATCCCTTATCAATTATCAATTTTTCCCTTGCTTTAGTTTTGTCTATTTCATCACACTTAATTTTTTAATCTATGAAATTGAACATTCAGTCTATCCATTTTGATGCAGACCAAAAACTGCTTGCTTACGTCCAAAAAAAATGCGACAAGCTAGATGTATTCTTTGACCGAATTTTAGATGCCGATGTGTATTTAAAAATTGACAAAGACGATGTAAAAGGGAATAAAGTAGCGGAGGTAAAACTTCATATCCCGGGCGGTTCGCTGGTTGCACATTACAAGGCTCAAACCTTTGAAAAAGCGACTGATTTTTGTACTGAAAAATTGAAAACCCAAATTAAAAGACATAAGGCGAAGTTACAACAACGCGCTGCGGTTCCAACTCCCGCACCTACGCCAGAATCAGAAGATTAGAAAAAACGGCTACCTATAAAAATGGGTAGCCGTTTTTTTTATTGCCTTTGTAAGAAATGACAATTGCCCAGAAAATCACTTGATTTTTTGCCAGATGTCATTTCATTTTAGTTAAAATCAATTTACCCCTTCCAAGGCCTCTTTCAATTTTTGCTGATATAGCGGAAACGCGCCCAATCCTTTGTGAAAACCTCTAGGCAAAGTAATCAAGGTGGCGCGTTCACCCAATAAGCGAGCGAGTTTTTTGGCATGAAAATAAGGCACTACATAGTCGTAGGTCCCATGAAAAATAAGGATGGGGCAGTTTGTTTTTAGGAGGGCGAGGTCGTTGCGAAATTTATATTTGAAGCTAAAAATGACAGGTAAAAAAGCGTAATAACTATAAAATAAGGAAGGCATGGAATAAAAAGGGGTTTCTAAAATGAGAAATGGAGGCTGAACGGTAGCGGCAAGTTGGCAAGCCATTCCCGAACCAATAGAGCGTCCCATCGGTATAATTTTTTCGGTAGAATAATGTTTGGCAGCCCATTCATAAATCGTCAAGGCATCTTCATGAAATAAAGCCTCGCTTTTTACCCCAGAACTCTTTCCAAATCCGCGATAATCCATCATCACCACATCAAAATTATGTTGCAAAAACTCTTGGGCGTGCTTTCCCCATCGTTCTAAATTATCGGCATTACCATGAAAGTACAAAATCAAGCCTTTGGGAGCTTCGCAGGTAAACCATAAACCGTTAATTTTTCCGCCCTCTTCCGTATCCCACCAAATTTCTTCAAATTTTTGAGCAAAATGATAGGTATGCGTTTTTGCTAAATGTTTTGGGCGAAAAATGAAATAATCTTGCAGCCAATAAGTGCAGCAATAAATAATGAGATATGCAATAATCCCTAAAAAGATGAAACTAGTAAATGCTGTCATGCCTGCCTGTATTTCTTGGACAAATTAAGGCTTTTTCTTTGAAAATAAAAAATGCAGAAAATCTCAACGACTTTCTACATTCCCCTTATTTTTTCGGTGGTATTTCACACAATTTATTTTTTTCATCTAAAACGAACATCACAAAGGTATGAAAAACCTATAAGCGAAATTTTATTATGTTCGTGAATGGTATATTTATAGGTGTGAAATGCTCAATCTGTGCAGTGAGCTGCTATTCTTTCACCGTTTCCAAATTGTCCTTTGTATCCAAATCCACGAGTTTATGAATAGGGTCAATGCCTGCTTTTAGCGGTTTCTCCTTCACTTTTACCGTAAAGGTCATGTCTGCCTTGTTAATTTTCTCGCGTTTGAGATACAAAAGTTTATCTTTCCCTTTCTCATCTGCACCCATGACACCTATATCTATGTAGTCATTGATAGTTGCAGCTTTTTCCCGCCCCACTTCTTTTCCTTTTACGTCTTTTTCATACGCAAAATATTTTTTTTCAGCATGAACAGGAATCGTTACTTCGTACTCATTTCCTACTTTTTTGTAAGTCGGTTTGTTAGCACGTAAACTATACAAAGTAATTTTTTCGAATAAATCGGTAATCGTATTTTGCATGCTGTCGGGGGCAACTTGGCGGAAATAAGAAACGAGTTGCTGCGCCGTAGGATATTTATCATCTCGCCATTTCCAATCTCGAATAAATTTGCGTAGCGCGGCATTGACGCTATCTTCACCAATATAATCCTGCAAGGCATACATCACCACCGAGCCTTTGTTATAATGAATGTAACTTTGCCCATCTGTAAGCACCATCGGATTTTCGCGTTTAAACTCCCCTGCTCTACCACGCAAATATCTGTCTAGTTCTTCACGCAAAAACTTTTGCATAATTTCAGGCGAAAAATGATGTTTCATCACCATCAAAGCCGAATATTGCGCCATCGTTTCTGATAACATCGCAGAACCTTTTACACCCGCCTCTGTAACTTGATGCCCCCACCATTGATGCCCAATTTCGTGCGCAGTTACATAAAAACACATATCCACATCTGCCTCTTTTGCGTCCATGATAAAGCCAATTCCCTCCGAATAAGGGACAGTATTCGCAAAAGATTGGGCAAAACTACGGTAACGCGGAAATTCCAAAATACGTAATTGACGATATTGGTAAGGACCATACATTTCTTCAAAGGCTTTTAGCGATTTTTTCATCGCATCAAGCATACGATCAATGTTAAAAGTATGCGCCTTATCGTAATAAATCTCCAAGTCAATGTCTTTGTATTTGTCTTTTTTCACCACATAGCGCGCCGAAGAAATGTTGTAAAAATTACACATCGGCACGTCCATTTTATAATGGTAATAACTGCGCCCCTTTTCTACCCATTTTTTCTGTAAATAACCAGGAGCGAGCGCAATTTGGTCTTCTGTGGTAGAAATTTGAATTTGAAAGCGAATGTTATCGGCATCATCTCCAAATAAATTATGGTGCAAAGCGGCTTCATCGGTTGGGTCGGGCGAATTTTGGTTTTTATCCGCCAAACCATTTTTCTTGCGCTTTTCATTATCAAATAGCTCAGCACCAGTGCTATATCCTAGCAATGGAAAATAGGTGTTGTTGATAAACGTGCCATTTTCAACCACTTCTGTATTTGAACCTCTGTTTACAAAACCTTTGGTTTCAAATTTCAAGCTAAAAGAAAGTTTTACGCTGTCATTCGGTTGCAAAGGTTTTGCTAATTGATAAATGCTGTATTTGAATTTATCCCATTTTTGCTGAACCGTTGCGCCCCCTTCAAATTCCAACTTTTCTACCGAAATATTTTCATCGGGATTGAGCTGAATATGTACCGCAGGAATGACTTCGTTCGTTTTGTTTTTTAGCCAATAAAATCCTTTTGCGTGAAAATCTCTTGTATCTGGAAAAATATCCACTGCTATATCTTGTTCCACAATCTTAGGCTGTGCAATTTTCTCATACTTTTTCAAGGTCTTTTCGTACTCGGCTTGGTCTTTTTCTTCTTGTTTGGAGTTTTGATATTTATTCAATACATTGGTATTATAAAAAATGTAAGCTCCTGAAAAACAAAAGAATAGCAAACTTGCAATGAGAAAAGTGGCAATTGGACGGGCAAAACGTTGCTTCATTAATTGCAAACGAATTTTGGCTAAAGTGTCAGTTCCTCTTACCGCTAACAATACCGAAAACCCAAACAAAACCATTGCGAACATTGTCCAATAAACCGAAAACCAAGAAAAAGGCGCGACATAATGCCCAAAACTATTCATGGCGGAATAAGCCCCTAAATTGGCACTGTTGAAAATGAGCATTTTATGTTCTACCCCTAACTGCCCCGCAATTCCCATAATCAAAAAGAAGGAAATGAGCAGCACAAAACCCAAAAATTTGTTATTAGAAACGATTTGAATAAAAAATGCCAATAAAGTATAAAGCAATAAACCTGAGAAGGTTTCGGCAAATAAATACGAAAAATATAAGCCCAATTCAAACTCATAATAGCCTCTTATCGCTTGGTTAAATACGGCGGAAACAATCAAAACCAAAATGAGGGTGGCATTGACCGCAGAAAAAGCAAGAAATTTACTTACCAAACCTACATAATTTGGCATGGGTAAGGCATCATAAATTTGGTTCATTTTAATCTCTCGTTCACGCCAAATGAGTTGCCCCGAATAAAAAACGAGGATAATCATAAAAAACAAAGAGAATCCGCTAATCAGCTCTAACATAATGTAAGTCGTGGGAAATACAGACGTATCATACATTTTGTTGGCATTTTGTGCGTTCACAAAAAACATAATTAGCCCCATGCCTGCAATCGCCAAGAAAGGCACCGCCTTTATCAATTCCAAATAATAGACTCTTGTAAGTGCCAGAATTTGGCGAATTTGGGTCATTAGTCCAAAATAAGGGTGAACACTTGGGATCGGTAGGTTAAAAACTGTTTTTTCTTGGGTTTCCGCTTTTTTCTTGTTTCGTCTGAAGAGTTTTGAAAAGAAACCATCGCCTTCGCCCACCTCAAATTTGAATCGAAAATAGGTAAAAGCCAAGGCTGCAAAGGCAATTCCTAGCCAAAGCAAACGATTCATCAACACAATTCCTTCCCAATAAATAAAACTTTCATTTTTTTGCGTGGCAGTCCAATAGCGGTTTAATTCACTAATCGCTTGAAAACCAGAAGGTTCAATTAAAGCAGCAAAGGTTCGATTATCCATATCAGAAACGATGCCCGTTGCCAATAACCACAAAACTAAAAAAGCGATCCCTTGAACATAAACATACATAATGTTGCGGCTCAAAGTTCCTCCTGCAAAAAACAAAGCACCTGAAACAAACACATTAGGCGCGACAAAAAAGAGAAAAGGATGCAGAAAGGTATAGAATTGAAAGGGTAACATTTTGTCGGCATCAGCCCAAGGGCTTAGGCAAGCGAGTGCGAAACCGAGCCAAACGCCGCTAAAAACGAACAAGGCAACCAATAAAGAGCCAATAAATCGCCCAAAAAGGTAATCAAATTTGCGAATGGGCGTGGTAAACATGAGCGATTCGGTTTTATGCTCAAAATCGCGCAAAACAGGCACGCCCATAATGCCAGAATTCATCAGTAGTCCCACTATCATGCTGATAAGCAAGGACATAGCCAAAATGGAATGGGGAGAATTGGTTTTTACCTGCCCCACATCTCCGCCAAATTGTATGCCTTCCCAAGTAATGGAAAGGAAGCAAAAGAGAAAAAGTAAGGCGAAATATAATATCGTAGCAGGACGCTTGAGACGATATTGTAATTCAAATTTTATAATGTTCAGTAGCATATTTTAGTGAATAGTGAAAAAATGAATAGTGAAAATAGATCAATTCATCAAAACGCTTGAGTGTTGCGAAATTTTCGAGAAATAAACATCTTCTAAGCCTGCGTCTGCTAATTGAAAGCCTTCATTTTCCAAGTTTTCCCCGATAATATGCAAGGTGGGTTTGCCTGCAATGAGTTTTTCGGAAATGACCTTATATTTGTTTTTATACTGTTCTAGCTCATTTTTGGAGATGCTTTTGCGCCAAATTTGCCCCTGCAATTCAGCCATCGCTTTTAAAGGATTGCCTTCCATCAACACTTCTCCCCGATTAATAATTGCCATGTTCGTACACAATTCTTTGACATCATCTACAATGTGAGTAGATAAAATCACAACCGTATTTTCGCCCAATTCGCCCAATAAATTCAAAAAGCGGTTGCGCTCTGCGGGATCAAGCCCTGCGGTTGGCTCATCTACGATGATTAATTTAGGGTTAGAAAGCAAAGCTTGTGCAATGCCAAAGCGTTGTTTCATACCGCCTGAATAGCCGCCAAGGTTCTTTTTACGGTGTTCGTAAAGATTCGTCTTGTGAAGTAAAGCATTTACCAACTCATTTCGTCCTCCTTTATTCGTAATTCCCTTTAAAATTGCCAAATGATCTAGCAGTAATTCGGCAGAAACTTGGGGGTAAACGCCAAATTCTTGGGGCAAGTAGCCCAATATTTTCCGCACTTCTTCTTTTTGCGTCAGTACATTCAATTCTCCTAAAAAGATAGAACCGCTATCCGCCTCTTGCAAGGTAGCAATCGTGCGCATCAAACTAGATTTTCCTGCGCCATTTGGCCCTAGCAAACCAAACATTCCAACAGGAATCGTGAGGGAAACATTTTTCAGTGCTTGTACCCCATTCGGATACGTTTTTGAAAGATTTTGAATTTTAAGCATGGTGTTATGGTAGAAATTTTAGCAGTGATAATGGAAAAGAAAAAAGATATTTACAAAAAATAGGTAGCATTTGCGCTTAAATTATTACAAAGCAGATGTAAGGAAAGAGGGAAAATGAAGTTTGCCTATTTTTAAGGGAAAAACCACAAAGTAGCAGAAGTTCTAGCACAATTTACACAAAGAAAAAGCCCTTAACCGCTAACTTTGTGTCTCTTTGTGGAAAATCCTTTGTGAAACTTGGTGGTAAAAAAAGCATTGTTTTCACCTATTCCTAGCCTCTTATTTCTTTTTTTTAGGTGCATTTTTTTCAGGGGCTTCATACATTGCATCTGCCCAAAAACATAGATCCAACGGAATACGTATCCATTTACCTTGGCTTGTTTTGCGCGCAATAAGGGATGTTCCTGTATTTGCCTGAAACATTAAACCCTCTTTGCCCAAATCTTTCAGCCATTCTAAGGCAACAAAAACGTCCTCCTCAAAATATAAATTCAAATGCCTTACATCTATCGCCATTTCGCCTGACTTTTGGTCAAAAGTGGCATACAAAGGCTCATGCAGCAGGCTGTTGCTAGGTTTTCCTTTGTTCATGCTGTAAATATTAATGCGAAATTTAATGCTTTGATATTCATTTTTTGAAATATAAAAATGTAGCTTTTCCAATTTCCCCGTTCCTTTTTTGTTAAAACGCATCACTACGCCTACTTCCGAACCCAAATCATTCGTAGCAAAACCTGCTTGCATTTGCAAAACCTGTTTTTTATAAGGATTCCCTAACACAATGGGTTTTAGGTTTCTGGGTTTGATAATCACCTCCTCAAGCGTCATCTCTTGCGGTTTCATCAAAATTTCGGTAGTATTTCCCCATTTGTTTTTTTGCGCTGCATACAGCACATAATCCTTATAACCGATGCAAGAAAAACGAAGCGTATCATTCGCCCCCATTTTTTCCAAGGAAAGATTATAACGCCCACTTTCATCAGACAAAGTGCCGATGTCTTTGTTTTGTATGCCGATATTGACATAAGCAATTGCCTCGCGTGTAGTTGCATTCAGCACTTTTCCCGTCAAATTTTGGGCAAAAAGGCTACAACTTGCTGACACCCAAAGTGCCGCAAAAAATAATTTTTGAAAAGGAAACATACGTTTTTTGGTTTGTAAATAATGGGAAATATACTCCTAAGTATCAGTGAACAATTAACAGTAAACAGTTATCAGAAGTAAATATTTGACTATCAAGCAAATATACTTTTGAGACTAGTAAGTTGTTTTGTTTACATTACTAAGACATTCAAAAAGCAAAAAGAGTTGCATCATGGAGGAAAAATTATGTTTTTATTTCAACTAATCTGTTGAATATGGAATGCAACTCGCAAAATCACTTTTTGAAGGGTAGAGGTAAAAATGCAGTGCTGCACGGGCAACTAAAGCAGCCCGATAACTTGCAAAAACTTCGTTTTTGCGCTTCTGCCGTAGCTAAAGCAGCTGCTACAGGTTTTAGTAAGCATGGTTGACTCCCTATTTTCTTACCCCTTAACGACCTTGTATTTTTTATGCTGTATTTCTAAGAAATAAATTGCAGGGGGCAAATCTGCCGTATTAATTTGAGTGGTCAATGCAGATATTTCGCCTTGTCGCACTACCTCTCCCAGTTGATTGCGTAATAGATAGGTTGTTTGAGATACTGTTGTTAGCCTTATAGTAAGGGAATTATCGCAAGGAATAGGATATATCAATACTTTATCTTCTTCATTATCAGAACTTTCTATGTCTGTTAGTGGAGTTAAGCCTACATAAATAATGAGATAATTTCCATCAGCAATTTTTAATACACTAGGGTCGCCCGCATTTGTAAGGTTTGTATTTACATATCCGTTCCAAATTCCTCCATTTGGGCTAGAATTGTACCAAATTGTCCCTCCACTTCCATAAAATCTTAACTCTGTGCTACTCTCCACCATGTAATTCCCTGTCCAGTTATGCAAATTATCGGAAGGAATATTGGCAACCGCAGAAAAATTCACGCCATTCGGAGAAACATAATGATATGCCCCTGCCTGCGGTGCGCCAATCGGTGAGGCATAATGCCACGAATTGTTGAAGTAAATCACCGCAGGGTCTATCAGACGATTTGTAAGATGATTCACCCTAGGCGTAGGCTCAAAAACATAATGAATGCCATCTAAACTTGTGGCAGAATAAGTATCAACCATTGAATCCAAGCCACCCATCTGCATCGTGGCACTAGAAGAGAAATACATTCTTAGGCTATCTCCAGCGAGCAAAACAAGCGTAGGGTCAAAAGGTCGCTGATAAGTGCTGGGGATTCCATTAACGATAATAGGAGTAGGTGCAGTCCAAGTCAAACCATTGTTATAAGAAAACTTCACCGCCACCCTGTCCCAAGTTGGGGAGGGATTAGGCTGCCTAAACCATTGAAAAGCAGTAATTAACGTATCTCCTTTCCACCGAATAACAGACGGAACGCCTGCCGAATCTTGAAAAATGCTAGACGCACCAAAAGTGACTCCATCGCTTGACCAAGCCATTTTTAACGCATTTTTCCAAGGAGGATTTTGGCTAAACATGGGTAAATGCAGCAAAAAAGAATAAAATAACAGCAAAAAAAGATTTTTTTTCATACCTTATAATAAATAAAACTTAAGTTACAGTGTACTAACAAGTTACAAAGATAGCTTTTTTAAAAAAAGGTAAGTTACTTTTTCATGCCTGCCCTCATTAAATACAAATCAATGAAAGAAATCATGAAAAGTTATCGTTTTTTATTCGCACTGATGATATTAGGCATATTTTCGGCTTGTACGCCTGAAACACCTCCTATTACGCCAGAACCTAATGCAAGTACAGCAAAGGTAAAAATTAACAACCAAGAGGTGAATATTGAATTCACTTGGAAACAAATCGAATCTATTGGAGGAGATCCCGAATTAGTAGAGTTGGCATCTATGCAACTCGGCAGAGATTGGCAAAATGAGTATAGTTATGCGCGTGGAACGGCAGAGGTGGTAAATAACCTAACTTGCCCTATTTCAGCGACTTATCAATTTCAAATGGCAAGTTCAACTTTTCCTATTGAAATTTATTTGCAAGCGGGCGAGAAAAAAACTGTACCCGTTTATTTTTTCTTGTCGGGCGGAAACCCAAGTGCCGTTACTTGTAATGCGCTAAATGCTGTGTTTAGTGGTAGTTGTGGGGGAAATACAAGCGTTCCCAATAATTTGATAGATGCCGAGCAAGTAAACGTGAGCAAACCTTGTGGCATTGTGATTTCGGGAAATAAAATTGCCGTTTCGGAAGTGCCTTTTTCGGGCTTTTATAATTCTACGGTAAAAATCTGGAATTCTTTGACTGATTTTCAAAATAATCAAGCTCCTGCACGCACTTTGGTTGCCGATGAACCCGAAGCCATGGCAGTTTCCAAACGCACAGGACATTTGGCTGTTTCGGAAAATTGGGACAAAAAAGTGAAAATTTATGATTCAAATTGGCAAAATGTCGTTGCCACTGTAGGCGCAAGCGATGGATTGCTCTATCCACGAGGAGTTGCTTTTAGCGAAAGAGGAGATTTGTATCTTTCTGATGACTATAATCACCGCATTTTGCGTTATGTGTATGACAACAATACCTATCAAACGGTGGGCGAGGTGGTATTAAGTTTAGAATCAAATGCTTCTGTAAAAGACATTGCCTTAGATGCCAAAGGAAATTTATTTGTTGCAGATTATGCTTATGGTTTGCGCCGTTTTGACAATTTGGTAGCCCCTGAGCATCCCTATTATTTACCAAAATATGCAATGCCTGCTACCAAAACAACCGCTTGGTTAGGCAATGCCGTGAATTTAGAATTGAAAAACAACTTGTTATATGTGTCTTATCACAATCCGAATAAAATTGCGGTGTTTGATGCAGGGACTTTACTTGCGCCTAATCTGAGCCCCCTAAATGCTACTTTTACAGGCTTCGCCAATGAGCAGCAAGATGTGGCAGTTGATGACAATGGCAATGTCTATGTGGCGGATTATATGGGAAATAAGGTGGGAGTTTATAGAAAATAAATATCAGTGAACAGTAATCAGTAAACAGTTATCAGAAATGAAATATTGACTATCAATTGATTACATTTTTCACAATGGGTAGCTTTATTCCGAAAAATTTGCTTATTTTCAAAAGCAACTATTTTAATAAGAGTTGTCTAAAAAGTTCGGAACTCTTCGAAGAGTTCCGAACTTTTTAGACAGCCACTTCCTTAAAACAGCCCGCAAGGTAAACACCTTATAAAAAGAGAGCAGGCTTTTTTATTTTTGATTCATAGAAAAATTGCTTTTCTTTACAAAGTAAATAAAAACAGCCCACGATTTCTAGGGATTTTTCGTTTTAATAAAATAAGTTGATGGAAAGTTATTATGGGTTTGCTTTAAACAGCCGCTGTTTGCAAGGATACTATAGCGTCAGCTTAAAAAAGGGATTCGCTTGCGATTTTTTCAAAAGGT
>JBJXHA010000450.1:0-7532 GCA_046160275.1 Bacteroidia bacterium
CTGCCACCTTCGGGTGGTAGTTTTTTGTTTTTAGTTATAGTTTAAATCTATTGCATTATAAATACTATCGATTTTTGTTATAGTGAAGAAATACCTAATTTTGCCCATGTAAAATAGGCAAACTCAAACAATTCTACGGTTTTCGTGTTTTACAAATACAGATAGAAAAGCAAATAGGAGTTGATACAAGTATCGTTCTTGTTCTCAATTTCAGTGTATTATCAATGAAAATAAAAACAAATTTTCGTTTTAAGTTTTTGATTATCAGTATTTTATTTATAAAACATGGAAAATAATAATTCTTCAAATGCCAACGAAGGCAAATGCCCTTTTTCGAGTGGTGCATTAAAACAAAGTGCGGGTGGAGGCACAAGAAATCACAATTGGTGGCCTAATCAGTTAAAACTAAATATTCTCCGCCAAAATTCTTCCTTGTCTAATCCGATGGGAGAAAACTTCAACTACGCAGAGGAGTTTAAAAGCCTTGACTTAGCTACGTTGAAACAAGAGATATTCGATTTGATGACAACCTCACAAGATTGGTGGCCTGCGGATTATGGGCATTACGGACCTCTTTTCGTCAGAATGACGTGGCATAGTGCAGGTACATATCGTACCTTTGATGGTCGCGGTGGGGGTGGGTCGGGTACACAGCGTTTCGCCCCGCTTAATAGTTGGCCAGATAATGCAAATTTAGATAAGGCTCGCCTATTGCTTTGGCCTATCAAACAAAAATATGGAAAGAAAATTTCTTGGGCAGATTTGCTGATTCTTGCAGGAAATTGCGCCCTTGAATCTATGGGTTTTAAAACTTTTGGCTTTGGCGGTGGACGTGAAGATGTGTGGGAGCCAGAAGAGGATGTTTACTGGGGTTCAGAAAGTCAATGGTTAGGTGATAATCGCTATACAGGAGATAGAGAGCTGGAAAACCCACTTGGAGCGGTTCAAATGGGGCTTATTTATGTGAATCCTGAAGGACCCAATGCAAACGCAGACCCGCTTTCAGCAGCACGCGATATTCGTGAAACTTTTGCGCGTATGGCGATGAATGATGAAGAAACGGTTGCTTTGATTGCTGGAGGACATACTTTTGGTAAAGCGCATGGTGCGGCTAATCCTAAAAATTATGTAGGGGCAGAACCCGCAGGAGCAAGCATCGAAGAGCAGTCTATGGGCTGGAAAAATACTTTTGGTACTGGAAATGCAGGCGATACCATCACAAGCGGACTAGAAGGAGCTTGGACTACAACACCTACGCAATGGAGTAATAATTTCTTCGAAAATCTATTTGGTTTCGAATGGGAACTTACCACAAGCCCCGCAGGTGCAAAACAATGGACTCCTAAAGAAAATGGGGGCGCAGGAACTGTCCCTGATGCGCATGATGGTTCAAAACGTCACGCACCTATTATGCTTACTACTGACCTTGCCTTGAGAATGGATCCTATTTATGCGCCAATTTCAAGACGTTTTTACGAAAACCCAGCAGAATTTGCAGATGCTTTTGCGCGTGCTTGGTTCAAACTTACGCACCGCGATATGGGACCAATTGCGCGTTATTTGGGTTCAGAAGTGCCAAAAGAGGAATTAATTTGGCAAGACCCTGTGCCTGCTGTTACACACACGCTGATTGATGCACAAGATATTGCTACGTTAAAGGCAAATGTATTGGCTTCAGGTTTGAGTGTATCTCAATTAGTATCAACGGCTTGGGCTTCGGCATCTACTTTCCGTGGTTCAGATAAACGTGGCGGTGCTAATGGCGCACGTATTCGTCTTGCCCCACAAAATAAATGGGAAGTGAATCAACCTGTTCAATTAGCGGAGGTTTTGGGTAAATTAGAAGCCATTCAACAAGCATTTAATGCTGCACAAACAAATGGCAAACAAGTTTCTTTGGCTGATTTGATTGTTTTGGCGGGTTGCTCAGGTGTTGAGCAAGCGGCAAAAAATGCAGGAAATGAAGTAACTGTTCCTTTCACACCTGGAAGAACTGACGCTTCTGAAGCGCAAACTGATGTTGAATCTTTCGCCGTATTAGAGCCAATCGCAGATGGTTTCCGCAATTACATAAAAGGGAATCACCCTTCTTCAGCAGAAGAAATGTTGATAGACAAGGCGCAATTAATGACTTTAACTGCTCCTGAAATGACCGCTTTGGTTGGGGGAATGCGTGTATTAAATACCAATTTTAACCAAACGAAACATGGTGTATTCACACAACGTCCAGAAACGTTAACGAATGACTTTTTTGTGAATTTGTTAGATTTTGGGACAACTTGGAAGGCTTCGGCTAATGCAAATGGCGTATTTGAAGGGCTTGACCGTAAAACAAATGAGGTAAAATGGACAGGATCGCGTGTTGACCTTATTTTTGGTTCAAATTCTGAATTGAGAGCGATTGCAGAAGTATATGGCTGCCAAGATGGGCAAGCAAAATTTGTGCATGATTTCGTTGCCGCATGGAATAAGGTAATGAATCTTGACCGCTTCGATTTAGCCTAGTTTTCAATGGTAAGTATTTGGTAATAATTAGTTTATGTTAATACTTTTACTTAAAATGTTGATAATGAGTAGGTTAAAGTCATTTTCCATTCTCAATTATTAATTATCCATTACTTATATTAATAAGTTTATAGTATAATCGAATATATTAAGGTTCTGACAAAGGGAGGCGTGAGGCTTCCCTTTGTCGTTTTTGGTCGAGGGGAATTTGTTTAACTCAAACAGCTTCTTACAACTGATGTGAAATCACTTTTCCTATCAACATCAAAGGAATATACATAATCTTGGTTTTTGCATCTATACAAAAATCGGCGCAACCCATCAATGGTTCTAACTTTTTCTTTTCTAATCCTCCTTTTTCGCTTACTTCGCCTTCTAAAATGGTGGTACTTTGTTTAGAAATGAGGCTGAATTTTTTCAGCACACCCCCTTTTTCCATGCTTCGCCAATCTGTGTAATACAAGTCATCATTAAAAAGTTTTATTCCATCAAACATTCCATTATCGCTACCAATTCGCTCATAACGATAGACCTTGTTAAAAATAATTTTCCCGATTTCTCCATTTGGCACACCGTTCACGCCCATGCTCGAAACATATAACACTTTGCTTTTCGCATCATAATCCAAACCATTAATTCCTTGAATAATAACGCCTTTTGCATATTCAGAGATTTTTTGCGTAACAAGATTTACCTTATATACTTTGCCTGCGTCTGTTGCCGAAACGAGTAAAGAAGTGTCATCTTTTACGGTTATGTCATTCAAAAAAGTAGTCAAGCCCTCAAAACTAATCGGAGTCATCGCTCGTTTGCTCAACAAACTATAAGCGACAATTTTATCTACATCGGCAATGTATAAAATACTTTTTACAATCACCATGCCTTTGGGCGCGTTCAAATTGCGAATAAATCGCTGTTCAACCAATTGCCCTGTACGCGTATATTTAGAAATATACCCATCATTGTCTTTGGCTTCAGGCTTTAATTCATTTCCTACATTAGAAACGTAAATAAAACCGCCTTCTGCAAGCGCAGATTCAGGATGTTGTAAGCCTTCAAGTGTTTGAGTTCCCACCGCAGGAGGTTGTGCAATCATGCCTAATCCTGTAAGAAGCATGAGTAAAAAAGTAAATAAGTGCTTCATTTTCAAAATATAAATAAAAAGATAAAGTAAAACATGGGTTAATACGTCAACTTACGAAATGAGGATGACTAACTCTTTTGTTGAACCAAAGAAAAGATAGCATTAAAACGAAAAAAGAGATGGCTTCATTGAATTTCAGAACAAATTTACAACATTTTTTTGAGTTGCTTGGCAATTCGTTGAAAGATAAATGGTAAATGTATATGAAATAATTCAAAAGCATGAACGACAAATTATTTCTGTCTTATTTTAGGTGAAATTTCAAAACCTGCTAAAATGAAAACTTATCCTTTCCATAAACGTTTTAGCAAGAGGCGAATCAGTGGTTTTTGTTTTAAACGAATTATTAAAAAGCAAAGCAATCTAAGTAAACTAAAAAAATGATAACGAACAACGTTATTCATTATTCACTATTAATTTAAAATATGCGTTTTTTCTTGTTTGGATTGCAGCTTTTGCTCATTCCTTTGTTGGATTTCTACACCTATCAGGCGGTAAAAACTGCGTTTCCTGATAAGCCTTGGGTGAAAATTGCATTTTGGGCAATACACATTGCGATATATATTTCCCTTTTTGCGCTTATTTTTATGATGCCGCAAGGAGCAGTCAAAACAAAATATGCCTTTTTGTATGTTGCTTTTATTGTGTTAATGTACATTCCTAAATTATTTATCGCGCCTATTTTATTATTTGAAGACATTTCTCGTCTCATTCGTTGGATATATCAATATATAAATACGAGCGAAATATTAGACGAAGATGGCGTAGTAAAGAAAATTTCGCGGGCAAAATTTTTGAGCCAAATGGCATTAGGGGTTAGTATTATTCCTTTTGGAACGATTTTGTATGGTGTTTTGCGTACCAAATACAACTATCAAGTGCAAAAAATTAAGGTGGCAATTAAAGATTTACCGCAAGAGTTTATCGGCTTTACCATTACACAAATCTCTGATTTACACACAGGTAGCTATGAAAATAAGGCGGCTGTGGCAAAAGGAATGGAATTAGTGAACGCGCAAAATTCAGATATGATTGTTTTTACAGGCGATTTAATTAATTGGAGTATTAAGGAAATTGAAGGATTTCAAGAGGTGTATTCAAAATTAAAGGCAAAAGAAGGCGTTTTTTCGATTTTGGGCAACCACGATTATTATGGAGGAAAAGCGGATCGCCTAGAAAGAGAAGTGAATGGAGAAAAAGAAACCTATCGAAAATTCAAAAAAGATGACCCACATTTAAAGCAAGTCATGGAAAGTCATGCTACTTTTGGTTGGAAATTGTTGGTAGATGAACACATTCGCATTGAAAAAAACGGCAAAAAACTCGCCTTAATGGGTGTTGGGAATTGCGGGCGTTTGCCTCATTTTCCTAATGAAGGCGATTTGACCAAAGCCTATCAAGGTACAGAAGATAGCGACGTGAAAATTTTGCTTTCACATGACCCTACGCATTGGGAGGCGGAAGTATTGAAGAATTTTCCTGACATTGACTTGACTCTTTCAGGACATACACACGGAGCGCAATTTGGCATTGAAATTCCAGGGCTGCGTTGGAGTCCTGTGCAGTACATTTACAAACAATGGGCAGGGTTATATCAACAAGGTAAACAATATTTATACGTAAATCGCGGTTTTGGATTTTTAGGCTTTTCAGGAAGGATCGGCATTCGCCCTGAAATTACCGTATTGGAATTGGTGCAGGCATAAGTAAGAGATTATACGCGCTCAATAATCGTACTTACGCCCATGCCGCCGCCTACGCAAAGCGTTGCCAAACCGAGTGTTTTGTCTTGCCTTTCTAATTCGTCAAGGAGTGTGCCTAAAATAATTGCTCCTGTTGCGCCAAGCGGATGCCCCATCGCAATTGCACCACCGTTGACATTAAGTTTGTCATCGGGTAAGTTGAGTTCACGCTGAAATTTGAGAACAGGGGCGGAAAAAGCCTCGTTCATTTCATATAAATCAATGTCATTGGCAGTTAAGTTTGCCATTTTCAAGGCTTTGCGGCTTGCAGGTGCAGGTCCTTGCAACATAATCGTAGCTTCATCGCCAATCGCGGTGGCTGCGATAATTTTTGCACGAGGTCTTAGTCCCAAAGATTTTCCTTTTTCCAAACTGCCAATTAATACCAAACTCGCGCCATCAACAATGCCAGACGAATTGCCAGCATGATGTACATGGTTGATTTGCTGCACATTAGGATAACGTAGTTTCGCAATTTCATCATATTTTTGCGCGCCCATTTCGGCAAAAGCGGGGTTAAGTTGCGCCAAGGTTTCTACCGTTGTACTAGGGCGAATAAAATCATCTTCTGCCAAAATTAACCCACCCTCATTCGCGTAAATGGGGATAATAGACCCTTTAAAATAACCATTTTCACGCGCAAAAGCTGCCCTTTGTTGTGAAAGGCAAGCATATTTATCCACCATTTCACGCGAAAAGCCCTCAATAGTCGCAATCAAATCGGCACTAATTCCTTGCGGAATGGCATGAATTTTTGTGCTTACCACTTCATCACCAAACCAAGCCCCCCCATCGCTTCCCATCGGCACACGCGACATAGATTCTACTCCACCTGCCACTATCAAATCAGCCCAACCAGAACGAATTTTCATGGCTGCCAAATTTACTGCTTCCAAGCCCGAAGCACAAAAACGATTGAGTTGAACACCCGCCACCGAATCGCTCCAGCCTGCATACAAAGCCGCAATTTTTGCCAGATTTGCCCCCTGCTCGCCAATAGGCGTTACACAGCCTAACAAAATATCTTCTACTTGAGCGGTATCCAACTGATTCCGCTTCTGCAAAGCGTTCAATAAGGTAACAAGCAATTCAATCGGCTTAACCTCATGCAAAGTTCCGCCCTTTTTGCCCCTACTACGCGGCGTTCTGATGGCATCGAAAATGTATGCGTCTGTCATAAAAAAGAAAATAAATGGTGGCAGTTTTGGACAAAGATAGGGAGAAAATTTTGTTAAAATTTGTTATAAATCAGAATATCCTGTCGAAATACTTGTTTTTTATCATTCTCTCCGTATCTTTGCAGCGTTATTTAGAACAATTCTAAATAACAAATAGAAATAGCTTATGATACGAGTGTTAAAATGGGCGTTGCCTTGTGCTTTGTTTTTGTTAGCCTGCCAAAAACAGCTCCTGCCAGCCTTACCCGATGCCGAAACCGTCTTAGATGGGCCAATTGTAGGATTAACCCCAGCGCAAATAAACCAACATAATGCAGGAGACCTTGCTTTTGGACGTATATTTTCTCCTGCGGAAGGCTTAGGTCCTTTGTATGTAACCAATTCTTGCGAAACTTGTCATGGCGGAGACGGAAAAGGGCATCCGTTTACGACTTTCACGCGCTTTGGCAAAATGACAGCGAATGGTTTTGACCCCATGATTTCAGAAGGAGGCCCTCAATTGCAACCCTTCTCAATTCCCAATTATCCAGTAGAAACGCTACCGACCTCTGCCACAGGCGTTGCAAAATTTATGGCACCTGCGGTAACGGGCTTGGGCTTAGTAGAGGCAGTTTCTGATGCGGATATTTTGGCATATACTGATGAAAATGATAGCAATAGTGATGGCATTTCTGGCCTTGCTTCTTATATTGAGACACCTGATTATTTCGTACCCAAAGCATGGAATACGGCGGTAAATGGCAAGTATATTGGGAGATTTGGGCGAAAAGCTGCGGCAATTGATTTATTACATCAAACAGTGAACGCCTATTTTAATGACATGGGCATTACCTCAGATTTTCATACAGAAGACATTTATCATGTTCAAATGGGAGCAAGTTCGGGAGATAATGCGCCAGAACCTGAAGTGGGTAAATCGAGTGTATTGCAAAATGTGTTTTATCTTCAAACCTTAAAAGTGCC
>JBJXHA010000451.1:0-12725 GCA_046160275.1 Bacteroidia bacterium
CATTACCAACAGCACCAACGATTGCAGTATCAGCTCCAGCGGCTTTGGTAGGCAATGCAAGTCCTTCTCTTTGTGAAGGTTCAGGTGCAATTACCTTAATGGCAAGTGGCACAGCAGGAAATACGTATTTGCAATGGCTAAAAAATGGAGGGCAAGCAGTACTTACGACTAATTTGTCATATCCTTTGAATGTATCTAATACTTCGGGTGTTGCAGCAAACTACACAGCCAAAGTAAGAGCCGCTAACGGTTGTTTCTCAGCTGCTTCTAACGCTATCAACACGACCATCAACAGCGCGGCTGCTCCTACGATTACTCCAGCAGGAACGAACAATATCATTTTATTGTGTTTTGCGGGTGGTACCTCTGCTACGCAAGTATTGACAGCAAGTGTAACAAGCGGTACACCTTCTTATTCTTGGTATCAAACAGGACTTACAGGATTTATTGGTACATTAAACACCTATAATGCAGTAATCAGCAACACCACTACCAGCAGAACATTCAACGTAAAGGCAAACTATGCAAATGGTTGTATTCGTGCTTCTGGAAGCAAAGTAGTACGTAAAAATACGACTTGTAAAGGGGATATGACAGTGATTGATGAAGTTACTTTGGCAGAAGAAATGACAGCTTATCCAAATCCAACGAGCGATAAGTTAAAAGTGGCTATCAAGAACAGTGCAGCGTTTAATGGAACATTAACTTTGAGCAATGCTTTAGGACAAATCGTAATGCGCCAAAACATTGACCTTACCTAAGGCAATGCCATGGAAACCTTAGATATGTATAAGTTGCCACAAGGTGTTTATAACCTTACTTTTGATACTGAAACTACGCACCAAGTAGTGAAAGTGGTGAAGGAATAGGGAAATAGGGGATAAGTGAAAGGAATAAGCGAAAAATATATCGCCTTTTTTTGGGTGTGAGGTAGAATGTTTTTCTCCGAAAATAAAAAGAAACTTATCTCGAACAAGTTATAATAAAGTCCCCCTACGAAGGTCAGCGACCATTGTAGGGGGATTTTTATCATCTGTGTAATCGTTAAAAATTAAGAAACTGTTTGAAATATTCTTCACTATTCACTTTTAACTATTCACTTACTTATGCTCCTTGTTTGCGCACAAATTTTGCCAAAATCACAATCAGTTGACCTTCGATTTTGCCTTCGATTTGCTCGATATTCTCGGCAACAAGGCGAATATTTTTGACAACTGTTCCCATTTTGGCTTGTATAGGAGAGCCTTTTACTTCCAAAGATTTCATCAAAACAACGGTATCGCCTTCATGAAGTTGTATGCTATTACAATCGCGGTGCAAGTCCACTTCAACATCACTTTCTTGGTCGCCCATTGCTTTTGCCCACGCTAAATCTTCCTCCGATAAATAAAGTAACTCTAAATTATCGGCTGCCCATGTTTCCCGCCTCAATCGGTTCAACATTCGCCATGCCATCACTTGCACCCCAATTACCTCACTCCACATTGTGCTAGAAAGGCCAGCCCAATGACTTGCCTCTAATGCCTCTTTTTTGTCAATTTGATTCACACATTTTTGGCAAATAAAAAGACTGTTGTCAATGGTGGGATAATCTTGTGGTTTAACAGCATACACCTGCGAAGGGCTTGTATTGCTACAAAGTTCGCATACGCCACTACTTCTTTGTTGAACGGTTTCTTGAATCGTCATGAAATACTTTTAGTTGTCGAAATAAATATAAAAAATGGAGAATAATTAACTCATGTTACGCAAATGCGTTAAAGTCGCTGTCATTGCGAGCAAACGAGGGAAAAATTTCGTAGCAAAGCGAAGAAATTTTGACCGAGAGCCGCGAAGCAATCCTATCCAGCATGAACATTATGGATAAGCTGTATTTTTACACAAAGTAGGATTGCTTCGCTGCGTTCACTCAAAAAAACTTCACTACGTTTCGTTTTTTCTCGTTCACTTGCTCGCAATGACACCTCTGCGTAACATGAGTAATTAAGTAGGTGATAAGTGATAGTTTATAGTGGAAATTGATTCTTATTCTTTGATTATTAGTTATCTATAATGAAATAGTGACTAAAAAATAAGAAAACAACTTAGGGTTAAATATTTGATTATAAGTTTGTTATTTTTAAAATCAACTATTCATTATTCACGCTTAACTATTCACTATTTTCATTAATGATTCTTCTCATTCCCACTTGCAAACAACTTTTCCAAACCATAATAACCTTTTAGACGATTGTAATAGAAATGCAGGAGGCTCAGGCTTTCAGAACCTATTTTTTCATTGTCCATAAAATACAAAGGGCGGCGACTATTATATAAACCCAAATTTTTGATGCCATGTTGTAGAATTTCTTGGGGGCTGCGCTGCAAGTGCTCTGCAAGGCGCACTTGCCCTTGGCTCGCTAATTTTTTCAAAGCCGTTAATGCCTTTTCAACTCCCTCCAGCAGTGCTGTTTGTGTTACCCCTCTGTCAGCCTCTGGCAAACGCAAGAAACTATATAAATCTAGTTTTGGATAATGCCTTTTGAGCAGTTCAAAACCCACAAAGGCAACGATATGGCTTGAGAACACCACATTTTCCGCCAAAAAGCGGGTTACTACTTTCTCCCCTAACATTCTTGTATATTCCGCATCGCGCTGCAAATCGGTAGTAATTTTTCCTTTTGACATAAAATAAGCGCGCGTATCTACTTCTCTCCCCAAATGATCGTAACTAATGCCATTATTATCCACAAAGTTGCCAAAAATATCCATCGGTTTACCAAAAGACAACTCAATTTCAGAATCTTTACTAAAAGATTGCCACACGAATTTTAATACTTGGAAATAACTACTCGATTCATCAGAAATGAAGAATTTATCTTGCCCTACATTGTTGAGATGTTGCAAAATTAAGGAAGGGGCTTCCAATACAAAGTGATAACTCAAAACTAAGGGAACTACAAATAATTTTCCCATTTCAGCATTAGGAGCATCTTTATAATTCAAACGTTGTGCCTCTACTGCCGTCCCCATCAACCCTAATTTGAGCTTAGTTTCGAGCGCGCCAGAACGAGAGCGCGTACCGCCAGGGAAAAACAAACTATGACAACCATTGCGAATTGCCACCGTTGAATACGTTTTTAAAACTTCATTATACGCATAGTTTTTCTTCCGTCTATCCACCTTATATGCCCCTAAACGATTCATAAAAAAGCCAAAAATGCGGCTATTAAACAAATTCAGCCCTGCCCCATAAATAAAAGGAGGCAAGCCCAAAGCATCTAATGCCCAACCAATTAGAATAGAATCAAGGTTACTAGAATGAGTAGGTAACAAAATCACGGTTCCTTTTTGTGCCAAAGCACGCAACGATTCAATTTCTCCTGTCAAACGCACTTTGTCTTCTAGTTGCTTGTTGGGATTAAAGAAACGTGCGAAGCCTTTTGCCGAAACTGCGCTCAACAACCGCGAGAAAAAGACAGGCAACACGGTACGCGCAAATTGGAAAACAGGGATTTTAAAATGCCCTGCAATTTCCTCTGTATAACGCAAAACAATCTCTCGCAACAAAGACGAATTGGTCAAATTTAACTCCTCGTCATTGTGTTCGAGCATCTGCTCATTCCGAATTAACCTCTTTTTGATATCTTTCCAAAACGGTTTCTCATCAGCAGGGTCAATGCTCCAAGGCTCATCTTTCATACGTGCTTGCTCCAAATACATGGTTTTGGCAATTTGCTCTTCCAAAGTCATGTCTTGCGCTTGTGTCGCATCTTTGATACGTTTTAGGCTTTCTTTCACAACTTCATCAACGACATCAGGTCGCTTATCGCTTAATTTTAAGATTGCCCACTCCTCAATAGGCTGAACCAAGGGATATTCTTTTCGCATAATGAGTTACCTACTAAATTACATTAAAATGGAATTGTTTTATTTTTTCACAAAGGTATAAGACTTTTGGAGAAATTGAAAATATTTATAAACTTGCTACAACTCAAAAACCGTCATTTTTTACCGTTCAGGCTAAAAATAAGCAAATTGAGAGAGAAAGTTTTGTTTTTTTCATTTTTTTTGCAGAACATTGCCACGAGGTACGAAATTTGCCTTGTTTTACAGTAAAATTTCATACTTTTGCGCAAAACATTTTTGAGAATGAAAGGAAATAATACTCCCATCTATTTAGTCGTCTTTTGTATGGCGATGTTTGCAGTTTTAACTCAAGCCTGCACAGGTTACAGCGATGGTCCTAATTTAAGTTTGCGTTCTACCGCAAAAAAAATTGGCAGAACTTGGCGTGTAAAACAAGCCGTTAAGAACAATGTAGAAGTAACAGAAACCTACAAATCGGGGTTTTTCTCTTTTACAGAGGAAGGGGCTTTTACTACCGTGGATACTAAACGCGATATTATTATCCCTCCTTATACGCAGCCTCAAGCGATTTCTGTGTTAGGAGATGGTTCTTGGCAAACGCTTTCCAATACAAAATTGGAATTGCTTTATACCTACACCTTCTCTGACCCTTATAACCCGAATGTTCGTTATAGTGACGAAGCTTACGAACAATGGGATATTTTACGCTTGACTGAAGGCGAGTTTTGGATTAAAAATGACTCTATGAGTTTTAAGTTAATCGCTCAATAAGCTGATAAAGCATTATGTTATGCAGTTGGTTAAGGATTTTTCCTTGACCAACTTGCTCGTTTACTTGTAAAAAATGAAACATTATATTTCTCGTTTAGCGATATTATCTTTGCTGCTGTTAGGCGGCTCTGCTTGTTCTCCTAATTTACCCGAGGGGCCTGACTTTTCTGTTTTTTCAATTGATTATAAAATCAAAACGAAATGGAAATGGGTATTGGCAGAAGAAGGAAATGAAAATTTAACCGCAGATTGGCAAAATAGAACGATTGAGTTTACCGATGCAGGCTTTAGCATTTGCGAAAATGATGGAACTTGTCCTGTCGTTGGTTCATGGAGTACACCTACTAAAAATACAAAACTCTTGCTCATCACGGGGGATACTTCCGAAGTTACGTTTACCATTGAAAGGTTGTTTCTGAATGAAATGTTTTTGAATGTAAAATATAAAAAAGCAAAAACAACTGATAGTATTCGCTGGGAATTAGCTCCTGTTAAAAAGAGAATTGTAAATTAAAAGGAGCTTATGGCTTTTGCTTGGTTTCTCAAAACCTTCTTTTTGCTATAATAAAAATACATCAAACTACGTTCTTTTACTAAATTGATTACTGAATAACTGATAATTGTTTACTGAATATGCGTTTAATTTGTCGTTTACTGCTTGTCTTATTGTTTGCAAACCTCTTAATTTCAACAGGTTGCGATCGTGCTTATCCCGATGGGCCTACCCTTAGTTTTCTCCCACGCGAGGCTAGGGTTATCAATGATTGGAAAGCCAGCCTTGTGGCTCGAAACGATTATGATGATACAAAACTGTATAAATATTACGAGTTTTCTTTTACCAAAGATTCTTTTACTTGGAAATATAAGAGAACTCTAGAAAATAATCCTACTATTGATACGGCTGAGTATGTGAGAAAGGGGGCTTGGCGTTTGATGCGAAATGGTAGAGTGTTGCAATTAGAAAAGTTGCAAGGAGCTACTTTAGGACCCATTATTGCGCCGTATTCGATTCTACAAGCCGATATCAACCGTTTGGCAAATAGCGAAATGTGGCTACGTTTTCAAATTGAAAATGATTATTGGGACGTGAAGTTGGTGAAAAAGTAAAGAAGCATTTTATTTTTATTGTATAAAAATTTGTCTAAGGAGTTTGAAACGCTTAAGCGTTTCAAACTCCTTAGACAAATTTTTTGAGATTTACCTCACATCTTCAACCCTAATCGCTCCCTCAATTCCTTTTTTCTTTTCAATCAATTGTTTTTTCTGAAGGAGGTACATATACTTTTCAAGTGCTTCATTTTCAGCCGCTTCGTCTATCGCAAGGCGAATGCTTTCTTTTGCCTCTTTGAGCATTTTCAATATGCGATGATATTTATAATACAACATAGGGTCATATACGGAGATAAAAAGATGTTTATCAAAAGAAGGCGCAAGCGCATCATATTTTACCCAGTTTTCACTTAAACTATGCGTTAAGGTTAATAACTCCGACACAAGGCTGCTCACTTGCGGCTCAGGGTGTACTAAATATTTATGCAAATCGAAAGTGATTTGCGCATGAAAACAAGCAAAAATATCCCCTTTAATTTCCTCAAAAATGGGGTTTTCAAAAGACATTCCCTCCATTTCCACCATAAAATATTCCGTAACGGTAACATCAATCGCTTCTTCCTGCCCATCAGGGGTAAATTGAAATTCCTTATCATAATAATTCAGCAGCACACGAAACAACTCTTTTTCTTGACTTGCAGTATCAAGGGTTTCAAAGGCACGCATCTCAATAATTTCCGCTTTCGGCTGAATTTGATTGCGTTTCATCTCCCTTTGTTCCTGCTTTTGCCTTTCTTTTTTCGCATCGCCCATCGCTTGCAGCAGCAAATCCTCTTGAATTGTCAGCTTCGCTGCCGTATTGCGAATATACATTTGTTGCTCAATTTTGTCGGGCAGCAAAGCTAAAGTAGTCGAAATTTGATGGATAAACTCAGCTTGTTCGCGGGGGCTTAGGCTGTCAAATTTTTTATTCGCCTGCATTCTCTGGAGTTTGAAATCCATAAAATCCAGCGATTTTTCGGCAATGCAAGTTTCAAATGCATTCAGTCCAAAGGCTTTTAAAAAGGAGTCAGGGTCATGATTATCGGGAAGAATGAGCGATTTTACGGCAATTCCTTCAGCAATTAAAATATCAATCCCACGCATAGCCGCTTTAATGCCCGGCTCATCTCCATCATAAATCAGCAAAACATTTTTCGTGAAACGGCGAATGAGTCTTGCTTGTTCTTCGGTAAGAGACGTTCCACTCGAAGCCACAACATGATGAATACCCGACTGATACATAGTAATTACGTCCATATATCCTTCGGATAAAATGCAAAGGTCTTTGTTACGAATGGCATTTTTTGCAAGCGAGAGCCCAAATAACACCTGACTTTTGTGGTAAATTTCAGATTCAGGAGAGTTAATATATTTGGCTTCTTTTTCCTTATTCCCTAAAATTCTGCCGCCAAAACCTACCACTTTTCCCATCACATTCGTTATCGGGAACATCACCCTATCTCGAAAACGGTCTATCAAATTGCCCGTTTTTTCGCTTCTGCTTGCCAAGCCTAACTCTACCAAATAATCGGCATTGTACTGCTTTTCGAGGGCGATTTTTGAAAACTTTTCCCATTCGGCAGGCGCATATCCTAGTTGAAAAGTTTGAATGGTATGTTCTAAAATGCCACGTTCTTTAAAATAAGACAAGCCAATGTTTTGCCCTGCTTCCGTTTGTAATAATTCTTGGTGAAAAAAGTCCGCAGCAAATTGATTTACAATATATAAGCTCTCATGTTTGGTTTTATTTTGCTGATAGTTTTCGTCTTTTTCTTCTTCTTCAGGCAAGGCAATATTATACTTTTTGGCAAGATGTTGCAAGGCTTCTACATAAGAATAGCCCTCCATTTCCATCAAAAAACTGACGGTATTTCCTCCTTTTCCCGAACTAAAACATTTGTAAATCCCCTTTACAGGATTCACAGAAAAGGAAGGCGTTCTTTCCTTGACAAAAGGCGACAAAGCCCAATAGTTCACCCCCTTTTTTCTCAAAGAAACGTAATCCCCTACGACCTCCACAATGTCGGTCGCTGCATAAATTTCATCTACTGTTTGCGGTGGAATTTTCATCTTACAAAGATAGGAATTTTGAGAGAGATAGTGAAATAAAACGCACAAGCCCTTTTTTATAAGTGAAGGGCTAGGGAATAAAAATCCCCTATAACTCAATTCCTAATACATTCTCCACCAATTCACGTACACAAGCTTCCCCTCCTTTTTTTTGTAATACCACATCAACGGTATCCTTAATGCGCTGCGTAGCATCGGCAGGGCAAGTCGAAATGCCCACTTTGCGAATCACATCTATGTCGTTCAAATCATCACCAATATAAGCAACTTCCTCATAACTAATTCCCCACTCTTCCAACCATGAATCTACCACCTCAATTTTTTTGCCCGTACCTGCATACACACGCGGCACTAAAAGCGTTTCTGCACGATTTTGAATGATATTCACATTGGTACTTGAACTCACAAAAGCCACACGATAACCTTGTTTTTGCATCCTGCGAATTGCCAAACCGTCTTTTGCGTTAAACTTTTTCATTTGGTCGCCTTGCTCGGTATAGTACATACCGCCATCAGTCATCACCCCATCAACATCTAATAACAATAATTTGAACTTTGGCACATTTGCCTTCCAATCTTTGATATTTTCTGCATCTTTCACTTTCCAAGGCGGATTGAGGCGATTTTCCCCTGCATGATAAATACAAATGCTATTGCCATCGCGGTCTTTAAGGTGCGCCTCTTCCCAAAGCCAAGCCTTTTTCGTAGGCATTTCGTAAAAAGTATAACCTTTTGAAAGTAAATCGTTTACCGTATGTGTAACATTTTCCGTTTCAAAATAAATAACCGTAGGATTCACGATTTCTCCTGTCGTTTTCATCAACGAAAGGGTAGTACCACTTTTTGCCTCAAACAGTCGGGCATAATGTTCGGTGATAACAATGGCTTTTAACCCAAAACCTTGATAAAAAGGCAAGGACAAAGCTACATCTGAAACAGGAATTGTAAGTTGATTGAGGAGCATAAGAGAATAATAAAAGGACAAAGTTAGAAAAAAAATCGTATAAACAATCTGACGTTAAATGTGTTTTAGGTTTATTATTTATCCTCAACATAAAAACATGATTTATACAGAAATAACGCCCAATCCTGCCTCTTTGAAATTCGTAACAGACCGTTTGCTTATCAAAAAAGGGACTGCCGATTTTGAATCGTTGGAAGTGGCAGAAGATGCACCGATTGTGCAAAAATTGTTTGATTTTCGCTTTACAGAAAGAGTTTTTATTGGCAAAAATTTTATTACCTTGACCAAAGGCGAAGATTTTAGCTGGGAGGAAGTCATTCCTTCGGTAAAAGCCTTTTTAAAAGCCTATTTTGACAGTGCACAGCCTGTTTTAACAGGAAAATATGAAGTATTAGAGGAAGAAGTGGTAGAGAAAAGCGAATTAGAAAAGAAAATTTGCGACACGCTCGACCAGTACATTCGCCCTGCAGTGGCGCAAGATGGTGGCGATATTATTTATCAAGGTTTTGAAGATGGCGTAGTAAAATTGCGTATGCAAGGTAGTTGTTCGGGTTGTCCTTCTTCTACCTTAACCTTGAAAGCAGGCATCGAAGGTTTGCTTACGCGCATGATTCCCGAAGTGAAAGAAGTCGTAGCGGTGTAGGTATTTAGTCAGTTGATTATTTAGATTGAGCTTACCGAAACATCAGCTCCTTACCTTTCAATTCAGAAGAATCTACACAACTAACATTTTGAAACGATGCTTGTGTAGATTCTTCTGAATTAGGTGGTTTGGTAAAATGTTGGTTTTTAGCTTTTTAAAATTTAAACATAAGTTACACAATCACCTCCCCAATTTCCGCAAACTCAAAAGAAAACTGATGTAATTTGCGATTATACCAATAAGCTGCTTTGTCTTGCAACAAGAGGCTTTTCTCCTCAATTTCCAATATTTCCCCAAACATCGTTTTTCCATTCAACAAAATAAGTTGAACGCTTTTCCCTTTTAAAAAAGCCCGATTTTCAAAAATCAAATGTCCGTAAATTCGTTGTACGCGCATATAAATAATGGATAATTAATAATTGAGAATGGAAAATGTGTCCCTTCCTAAACCATTGACACTCACAGATAGTTTAGAAAGTGGGATACATTTTCGTAAACCTTTCGTAAATTTTCTCATTTTTTAGGGTGGGAATTAATTCTTACCCTAAAAAATGAGAAAATTTACCCGCACAAAGTATAAACACGATTTTACCTACCATTCGTATGAAATATATTTCTCTTATTTTGCTTTTGCTTGCTTGTTTTTTAGGGCAAATCAAAGGAATTGCTGCGCCTATAAAAGTCCTTGCAACGACTTCTTTTTTGGCAGATATGGCGAAAAATGTAGCGGGAGAGGCTGCGGTAGTTGAAAGTTTGATTCCACTTGGTGGCGACCCGCACACTTACGAACCCATTCCGAGTGATGTTCAGCGCGTTGTGCAGGCTGATGTTATTCTCAAAAATGGCTTGACTTTGGAAGGTTGGCTAGATGAAATGTTGGAAAACGCGGGGACAACGGCTGAAATTGTAACCGTAACCAAAGGCATTACGCCTATTCAAAGTGCCGAACATGAAGGAGCTTATGACCCGCACGCATGGATGAGCGCGAAAAATGGCTTGATTTACCTCGAAAATATCAAAAACGCACTCATTGCGACTGATGCCAAAAATACCGCTTTATATCAAAAAAATTACCTTGCCTATCAACAAAAACTTATTGCCCTAGACCAAGAAATTACCACCAAAGTTGCGCAAATTCCTGCTGCCCAACGCGTGTTGATTACCTCGCATGATGCTTTTCATTACTTTGGCAATCAATATGGTATGCGCGTAGAGTCGGTATTAGGGACAAGTACCGATGCCGAGGTGCAAATGCAAGACATTCAAAAATTAAGTGAAATTATTCGCCGCGATAAAGTGCCTGCCGTTTTCATTGAATCCACGATAAATCCCAAATTAATGCGCCAACTTTCTTCCGATAATTCGGTAAAAGTAGGAGGAAAACTCTTCGCCGATTCGCTAGGGGAGGAGGGAAGTGGTGCCGAAACCTATTTGGATATGTTGCGCCATAATGTAAACACGATTTTAGCAGGATTAACGGGAAAACAAGAAAGCGCGCAAAAAAGGGAAGGTACGCCTTTTTCGTTTTTTGCTACTTTGCTCGTGATTTTTGCTTTTAGCTTTATTTGGGTGGCAAGAAAATTAAAAAATACCTCGACAGAAGTAACAGACTGGGGAAAATACGTGATTTCTGTAAACGGAATTTCGGTTACTTATGACAAAAAAGCCATTTTTTCCAACCTTTACCTCACAATTGAGTCGGGTTTTATTTATGGCTTGATTGGGGGAAATGGTTCTGGCAAATCTACTTTGATGAAAAGCATTATGGGCGTAGTAGAACCTGATACGGGCGAGGTGCTGATTCACCAAAAACCGATTGATGAGGTGAGAAAATACATTGCTTATGTGCCACAAAAAGAAGAAATTGATTGGAACTTCCCTGCTACGGTAATTGACGTGGTGATGATGGGGCGTTATCCGCATAAGGCTGTTTTTGAAGCATTTAGCGAAAAAGATAAACAACTTGCAACCGAAGCCTTACAAAAAATGGGCATTGCAGATTTGGTATATCGCCAAATTGGAGAACTTTCGGGCGGACAACAACAGCGCGTATTCATTGCGAGGGCTTTGTGCCAAGAAGCCGAAGTGTTTTTGTTAGATGAGCCTTTTGTAGGGGTGGACATCACAACGGAAGAAAAAATCATGGAGATAATGAAGCAGGAGGCAAAAAATGGCAAACTTGTCGTGATTATTCACCACGATTTGTCGCGGGTGCGCGATTATTTTGGGCGATTAATTATGATGAATCAGCGAATTGTGGCGGTGGGAGATACGGAAGAGGTGTTAACTGACGAAAATCTCCGACAAACTTATGGCGGTAGCCCTGCCATTTTGGATTTGGTAAGGCGATTGTAATCGCCTGCTGGGAAAACCCACTAAAAATGTAATTGTTTTTCCCTCTCTTCTCGTGCAATTTTGTATCTTCAATGTTCAACCATCTTTGGAATTACAAAATGTGTACAAATCTATGACCATTCGTTATATATATCTTCTCCTTTTTTTCTTGGCTTGTACGACCTTTCAGTGCAATCCCAATAAACTCGTTTTATCCAATTCGCCTTGCCCAACTTCCCCTACGATTACAATTTCTGCGATTCAAGCCACAAGCGCACAGCTCTCTTTTCTGGCTGACCCTAGCGTAGCGCAATACAAAGTAAGCCTAAAAAATATTGAAGAGAATACTACGAATACTTTTTTCATTGCACCTCAAGGGAACTTAAACGTACAACATCAACTTACGGGGCTTATCGCAGGGAATACCTATAGTATTCGTGTACAAACGGTTTGCCCTCCGTCTAATCCTAATAGTCCTTATCCCTATCAAGCAGCCAACTTTTTTAATACCGAGTTTTTCTCCACAAATGCCATTAGTCTTTGTGCAGGAGCTTCTAATTTTGATTTATATGAAGTAAATCACGACACACTTAGCTTTTCTTTTCAACTGCCCAGTAATTTGTTAAATGAGGTAAAGTTGTTTGTTATCAATGGGCAAGGAAATGTGGCATTTACTTATGTTGTGCCTATTTATACGGTTAATTGGGGTTATAATCAAGTAAAAACTTCTCTCCCTGCGGGTGATTATACTGCTTGGTTAGAGTCAAAGTGTAGCAACGGCAATACTTATCCTTCGAATATTGGCGTTTTTTCAGTAACAACAGGCGGTGGCGGTCCGATTGTGGTAACAGATGACGAAATTGACGCATTTAAAAATCCGTCATATCCCACAAGTTTGTTACACTTGCCCAATTATTATAGCACGTCAAATTGTATTCCTGCACATTCCGAAACATTTCTAAATATTCCTGTTCCTAAGCAATTATTGGTGGGCTATCGTAT
>JBJXHA010000452.1:0-3157 GCA_046160275.1 Bacteroidia bacterium
CAAATGTAATGCTAACTAAAACCTGTAGCGGCTGCTTTAGCTGCCGCAAAAGCGCAAAAACGAAGTTTTTGCAAGTTATCGGGCAGCTAAAGCAGCCCGTACAGCATTACATTTATGCCACTACCGTTTTTTCTTTTCACACTGACAAGCTCCTATTTTTATTTCAAAAATAGGAGCTTGTCTATATTACAATCAAGCAGAGCCGCAAACCCTTTAGGATTTGCGGAAAAATAATATTAGGGTTGTCAAAAAATGATTAAACTTGCACCGTTAATCGTTTATGATACGACAAGTACAAATAAACATATTAAACCGAATAACAAACAGACCAAAAATATAAACCTTTATAAGCAAAGGAAAAGAATTAAATTAACATCATGATGAATAAAAATTTCCAACTTATAGCGGCATTTGTTGCAATTCTTGCAGTCGCTTTTTTTGCTTGCGACAACGGTACTGATCCTATAGATGGGGTTGGCGAAGTCGTTTTTTTTAATGGAAAAATTTATACGGTAAATGCTGCCAATCCTTGGGCAGATGCGGTATATATTAAGGACGGCGTAATAAAATATGTAGGTACAAATGAAGAGGCTAAGAAAATGGCTTCCGAAAATGCTGAACTCATCAATTTGGAAGGTGATTTTATGATGCCTGGCATCCACGATGTGCATATGCACCCCCTCGAAGCGGCTTCCGAGAATTTCAAATTTATCCTTGCCGATAACGAAACGAATCCCGAAAACTATGCCGATGATATTACCAACGCCAACACGACTCACCCTGGTACGGGTTGGTTATTGGGCTGGGGACACTTGCTTGAAACGGTACTTGAGGCAAACCGAGACCCTAAAGCGATTATTGATGATGTGGTTTCTAATCGCCCTGTTGCCATTATGGAACAAACTTCACACTCTATTTGGTGTAACTCTAAAGCCCTAGAATTGCTTGGTTTTACCGCTTCTTCCCCTAATCCGACAGGCGGAATTATTATGCGAAACAGCAACGGAGAACCTAATGGCATTCTTGTGGATAATGCAGGTGAATTATTGATGGCACTCGCACTTGCGCCAACGACCCAAAGCATGAACAACGATTACAAAGGATTGGTTGAATTTGCCTTGCCCGAATTGGCGAAGCATGGCATTACTTCCATTTCAGAAGCCCGCACTTTTTGGAAAAGAAACCAACAAGACACTTGGAAAAAAATTGAGGCTGATGGCAAACTCACTTGCCGCGTGAATCTTGGACTTTGGGCTTATCCTTCAGAAGAGGATGCTTCTCAACTTGCCGCTATCAAAGCTTTGTATAATAACGACCCAAATAAATTGTTGAGAATCAACCAAATTAAGGTGTATGCTGATGGCATTATTCACAACACAACCGCTGCCATGCACAATGATTATTTGATTGATTATTTTGGACTTGGCACGAATAAAGGGTTGAATTATTTTGCGCAAAGCCGCCTTGCACAATACATTAGCGCATTAGAGGGAACAGGCTTTGATTTTCATATTCATGCACTTGGCAACCGAGGCGTTCACGAAGCTTTGAATGCGATTCAACAAAGTGGAACGAACAACGGCAGACATAGACTTACGCACGTAGAGTATGTTGATCCTGCTGATTATGGGCGTTTTGCTTCGCTAAATGTAACGGCTGATGCACAAGTAGTAGGTGATTTTACCCAACCTGCGCATTGGCATGACAACGACTACCTCGTAGGTGCGGCACTTGCCAGCAAAATCATTCCTTTAAAAGACCTTAAAGCCGCAGGCGCAAGGCTGACGTTGAGCAGCGATTGGGACGTAAGCGACCTTAATCCTTTTGTTGGCTTGGAAAATGCCATTACGCGCACACCCCAAGAAATTAGTTTAGAGGAGGCGGTTAGAGCTTATACCATCAATGCTGCCTATGTAATGCGACAAGAAAACAGAGTAGGAACAATTGAAGCAGGAAAAGAAGCCGATTTGATTGTGTTAGACAGGAATATATTTGAAATACCTGCGAGCCAACTCAGCGATACAAAGGTAGATTTGACCTATTTAAAAGGGAAGTTGGTGTACGAAAGATAAACCTATTCCTTAGTAATAATGCTTTTTTTAAGGTTCGGAGCTTTTTAGGAAGCTTCGAACTTTAACTTTTTGTCTTGTTTTTAGGGAATGTCATTTTTGCAAAAATGACACTCCATGCGGAAGTTAAAGGGACTAAGATAGGACAGATAAGTGCTTTTTAATGCGTGAATGATTGTGCTTCCGTTTATCATATAAGGCAAGATACGCAGCATATCCCCCTTTGCTGCCCCCCTACCCATCTTTCCCAAAAGATGCCAAAAATTCCCAAAAGGCTACTAATAAGTAATTGATAATTAATAATGGAGAATGGATAATGATTACAATCATTGATTATCACATACTTATAATGATTTAAAAACCTTAAGACTTTTGATAAAGTACTTAAAGGTTAAGAATAGCTAATCTTTCTATCTGAAAACTTTGCCTTTTTTCCCTAGCAAATAGGAAAAAGGAGAAGTCCCCACCTCGCCTTGCGTGATACTATTTAGAAAGTAAAAAAATATAAAAAAGATTTCGAAAAGGTTTGGAGTTTTAAAAAAATCCTACTAACATTGTGGGGGGAAATAGTAGGCAGCATGAAAAGTGCGGGTTATTGCAGATTGCCGCAGTTGCCGACTATTGCAGATTGCCGCAGTTGCCGACTATTGCAGATTGCCGCAGTTGCCGACTATTGTGGATTGCCGCAGTTGAGGGGATAGAAAAAGGTACAGACTATTGAGATATTGCCGCAGGTTTGGGAATGATGCGGCAATACGGGAGTTGAATGCAATAAATGACAAATGGATAGTGTTATAGGTGTTTTTTGGGAGGGTAGGCGGTTTTTCGTTCAAGGCTTTAGCAAAAGGTGTTTTTCGTAGTATTGCACTAAGGAAAAAGGCGTTAAGCAAGCTTATAAGGGCTTTTCTTAGTGCCATAGCCTTGCACAGAAAGGCAAGCCTTGAACGAAAAAAAAGTGAAGAAAGTTGCCAATTTCCCCCCAAAAAGTTATTTATGTCCATTTGCACCGTATTTTTTTTGCTTTTTCCCATCGTTAATCTTCGAGATTACCAAATAGAAAAAAAGTGTTCAAAAAAAATACTTTTACA
>JBJXHA010000453.1:0-9458 GCA_046160275.1 Bacteroidia bacterium
TGAGTTTTTATAATTATTTACGTAATTATGCTACGATTAATATAAATAAAGGTAAAACGCATTTTGAAGTCATTGCATTAACTTTGTACAAACAGCAAATTAAGAACGGAACACTATACAATGCGAATAAATACTTAGCTGTTTATACTTATAAAAACATCGTAACCATTGCTTTACGTCAAAAAGAATATGAATGGGTAAATGGTTTTATAGAAACACATAAATCTTATTTATCTTCTGAAATTCAAGAAAGTTTATATGCTTATTGTAAGGCAAAATATTATTTTGAATTAAAAGAATATGCCCAAATTTTACCTTTATTGCAACAAGTCATTTATCCTTCTCATGCTGTTTTATTAGAAATAGGAGCTCGTAAATTATTAATGCAAACTTATTATGAATTAGAAGAATGGGAAAGTTTGTTAAGTCATATCAATAGTTTACGAGTTTATTTACATAGAATACACTCCATTTCACAAGACAAAAAATTGCGTAATCGTAACTTTGTTAATTTTTTGGCGCATTTAGTAGCAGCTTCCACTTATTTGGAAGAACCTATTAAGCAAAAAAAGCAACTGTTAAAATTAGAGAAAAACTTAGCAGACTTAGTTTTAATTAGTGAAAAAAACTGGTTATCAACTAAATTACAAATACTTATGGACAATTAGGCGTGTTTAATAAGGTTTTACAAATAGCTCTTAGGCAAGCATCATTGGGAAATGTTTTAATTTTAACCGTATAATTAGCCCCTGAAACTAAGCCCCTAATTCGATAATCAAAAGAAGCAGAGCTAGTTAATTTTATGACCTCATATATATATCTATCTGCCGAAGCACTAGGGCAAATACTTTGAATAGGAAATATGCCATTATTCCAAAAATAAGTGTCACTATTTGATTTCCAAGCAATTACTACGGTTTTGCAGCTTGTTATTGCACTTTTAGGTATATTTATTGTGTCACAATTTTTATCCAAATCCACCGTAATATTTTTAATCATATCATAACAACTGTTGCCACAATTTTCAATCATATCTACATCGTCTTCAATCACAATTAAGGGACCACCTGTTAAGGTTCTTGCATTTAACGTTTTCGTCTCACCTGTACAAGTATTGCAAATCGTGGTAAGTTCTAAGGTATAATTTGTGGCAGGCATTAAGCCCACAAAAGTGTAGGTCATTAGCCCCGAAACAGCCGCTACCGTATCAGTGAAGGGATTTGCTCCATTCAAAGGTATGGCTTTCACTTGAAATTCTGTGGCAGTAGAGACATTATTATCCCAAGAAACGGTAAGGCTTTGGTCGGTCGAGTCAATCCACTGAAAATTAGCTGGAGCAGGACAAAAGGTTGTATTACAAGGAGTTGGCGGCGGTGGGCAACCTGTAGAAAGCACCAACCATAACAAAGCGAGGCAGGAAAGAAGGAATGTTGATTTCATCTTTTGAGTATGGTTTAAGAAATAAAATTAGTATAGAACGAAAATAATAGCACAAAGGTAAGCGAGAAGCGGCGCATTTCCCATTACATTTTGGGCGATTTATTCTAGGCTAAAAAATAAGGAAAAAAAAGTTTTGAGCAAGAGAATGAAAGATTTGTTTTAGCAATTACTTCGAAATATAGGAAATATTGCGCGAAAAAGCAAGAAGTCTTGGCGGTTTATCAAAAATAGGTATTAATTTTGCAGCAGGAAGGAAATTTTTCTCCCTTTACGTTGTAGTAATACAAAAAATGAATCCGAATTTAGCAACGCTCTTCACTTTCTTGACTTGCGCTTCTTTGCAAGTGTTATTTGCACAAAAAGCTGATTTTGTGGCAGATAGTATGCACATCGTTCAAGGAAAAGTCAACTGGAAAAGTAGGAAGGATTGTTCTGCAACTGCAAAAATCCTGTGTGATGGCACGGCAATTTCTATTTTATTGCAAGTGAATGATGATAAAATCAATACACGAGGCGAAGCAAGTGAAATTGACCATGTTGAAATTAAATTAGCACTACCACCTTCTGCCTATCCCCCTGATTTTGAGTACAATATCCACCCCAATTACGTCTATTCCAATTCTGATGACCCCAAAAAGCCCCCGCGTTTTTTTAGTGTCTATTCCGAGTATGCCAATAGTTTAGAGGTAGATAATTTTGCTAAAAAATTCGATTACCCCAATGCGCAAGCCTTTAAAAATAACAAGCTCCGCGTACCATTGCCTAGTAGTCTCAAAACTGCACGAATAGATTATGGGGTTGTGCATTTTGGCTTATTTCCTGACCAACGCAAAGCTGTTCAATACAATCGAAACAATTACAAACTGTTGGAGTCGTCTTTGAACCTAAAATTAGGCGATTTTACGCAAGGCATTCGTTATGTCGTACAAAAAAATGAAAGTGGTTATGCTTTGAGTGCTACTTTTAGTCCGCAGGCTTTGGGTTTTGTGAAATTGCCGAAATTAGAAGAATTGCGTTTTTTGATAGAAGTTTTTGATAAAGATGACGTAAATCAAAAAAATCCCACGATTTTGAGTACCTCCAATTTTAGAGATGCCAAAATGTTGAAGAATTTAACCATGGTTCGCTTTCGTAAACCCTTGAAAACCAATTTCACCAACATCCCTGATGGGGTTTTTAACAAACTTGATTTTCATCCTGTTTATGTTTATACCGACAGCACTTGGCAAGGCACAGCGATTGAAACAGATATGCTTGCTTATCAAGAGGAAAAATTGAGCAAGTCCCTCATTGAACTGAAATTTTCTAATTTACCTATTAATTACGCTGCCTTTGATGATGAAAAAGCAAATACCATTAAGCGGTTAAGTTTGGATAAAGCCTATGTAAATACCAAACCTAAGAAGGTGGAATATTATATTATTAATGGCTATGTGTTTGAATCTGAGATGGTTAAGACAGATAAGGCAAAGGAAGACATTTTAAACCAAACCTTTCTTTTTCCCGATGGAACGGCAGGTTTAATTCTGAAAATTCGTACACCTGTGAATGAATATAATTGGGGTGATTGCGCGAGTTGTTCGGAGGAGGTAATTTCCATTTTGCGCGTAACCAAAAAATCTAGCAAAACCATTTTAGGCATTTATCAAGGCAATTCAGGCGAAGATTATTGCCAAATTGGGAATAAAAACTACAAAGGCTATTTTGTTTCCAACCTTGATTGGTTAAGAGAAGGTAAAATATTGATAATCAGACTTCAAGATTTAAAAACAGGGCAAAAGAAGCGGGTAAAAGTTACTTGGCGTGATGACGGCTCGAATGTGGAAATTAAAGAATAAGACCTAGCAAGGTTCAGGAAAAACCTTGCTAGGTCTTAAAAGTCCATTATTCCGACAATATCAAGGTAACAAGCTCCTCCAACATTTCTACATTATTCGCAATAAACTGCTCGGCATCGTATTTCAAATATTGTATATTCTCTTTACTTGCATTGTCCATCGCAGAATCAGCATGAACCAACTCTGGTTGCAAACGATAATAATGACTAAGAAAACGCTTGTCTTTAGACATTTTCTTTAATTGATAATCAACGGTTTGTGAATTACCCGACATCATAATATTTAACAAAGGTGCAATCCATTCCAATGCCCCCCAACCCTTAGTTTGCTCATAAGAATAGGAAGGCGGTCTTTTCACACTTTTACCTGTCCCAATAGAAAGCATAAAAACTTTTTCTTCCTTGTCTTTGGGAAGAAATTTTCCTGCCTCTACTAAGGCACACATCGAAGGATTATTGGCAAAAACGCCCCCATCAATCATCGGTACAGGTGTACCCACAAGCGTAGGAATATTTGCAACAGGAAAATAGGTCGGAGCCGCAGAAGTTGCCCGCGCCACGTCTCGCACATAATAATCCAAATAAGGATTGTCCGAATCTTTGGAGTTGAAAAAATTTTCCTTGTAATTCAAAATGTCATAAGCTGGAATCAAACAAGGTTTAATCAAATCACTCAACTTGATATCACCAAAATATTTTATGAATATTTTTTCTAAGGTTTCTGCGGGATATTTGTCATCAAAAATGCCTAAACCCGAAACAATTTTATGCCAAAAAGTAGAGGAAAAAATAATATCTCCATTTTCCATATATACATCTACGGCTTGTTTCGCGCTATATTTTGCCCTTCCTTCCTCATCAGGACAAAGCAAGCAACAAGTCAAAATACCGCCTGTGCTCGTTCCTGCAACTAGATCAAAATAGTCGGAAATCCTAACTTTATGATGTTCTACGCCCTTCTCTTTTAACCTGTTGTGAATTGAATTTTCTAAATACGCGAGAATTGTTCCTGGTAAAATACCCCGAATCCCGCCTCCATCAATAGATAAAATTTTAAATGACATGATAAATAAGTGATATTACTTTGTGCAAAATATTATTTGCCAACCTGAACTGTTTTAATATATTGAGAATCAAGAACTTCTTTTACCGCATGGTTTAAGTTAATCGAAATTTCTTTGGTTTTGAACACTAACTTTGTTTCCCCAATTTGAATTGTATCCCCATCTTTTAAAGGATAGGCAATTTCTTTGGGCAAACGCTGCCCATAACCATTAATAAAAGTGCCGTTCAAACTAGGACTAATAGGATTGCGTTTTGTGCCATCATCTTTCAGCAAATATACATATTTTCCCGATTTATCCCATTGAATCGTAACAAAAGCGTGCGCGCGACTCACATAATTGTCCCCCGTCAGCTCAATATCCACAGGATTTCTGGCATCAGCCCTGCCAAAAACATTGTCGCCTTCATACAAATCATAATATACAGGCACTTTATTTTCGGTATAAAGAATCAACCAAGCAATCGCCTCTTTCCCTTGTTTTTCTTGGACTTTATTCTCAACTTTCTGAATAACAGGTGTTTCTATCTTTACACTCAAATTCAAATCTGCCAAATCATCGGGCTGCTCCACATCTTTGATGATAATGGGCTTCACATTTTCGAGCAAAAAATCATTTGCTTTGGAAACAGGCGGCACTTCATTTACAGGCTGAATTTGCGGCATATCCAACAAAGAAGTGTTTTCATTTTGAGGCGAAATTTGAATGGTTTCTTCTGGGTTTTCTAGCCTTGGCACAACAGGCGGAGGAGGAGGCGTTTTTTCAACCTCTTTTATTACAGGAATTTCCGCCACAGGTTTCGCTTTGGCAGGCTTTTCCAATTTAATCAAATGTTTGATAGAAACGCGCTGCAAATCATTACTCAACAAGGGCGCATTATTTTCGTTATTTGCCTCAATTACAATGAGTTTTGGCTCTTCTTTCGGTAATTTTGGGGCAGAAATATCCACATTCGGCAAGTTAATAGATAAGTTCAAATCTGCCAAATCAGGGATTTCTTCCGCGCCAGTCGCGCTTATTTCAGGCGTGTTCACCGCTTGGCAATGCTCACACCTAAATTCAGGGGCAACCAAGCGCGTATCTTTATGACAATTCCAACAAAGTTGTGAGAGAAACATAGATTTTTTATGTGATAAATGATAGGGGAAAAGTGAGAATTATTGATAACATTCTTTTGGCAAAATTACACATTGCCTTCGATTTCTTGCATCTTTTTTTGCATTTTTTACCGCAAAAAGCCTAATTTTGGGAAATTTTACTTTCACTCTATTAAATAAATCAAGATATGATGAACAGACGAACATTTATTTTTCTATTATTTTGCATTTCCTATCAGTTTAACTTCGCCCAAAACTCTGATTATGAAATAGATAAAAGAATTGATTCTGTATTAAATAAATTATCACTCGCAGAAAAAATTGCTTACTTTAGTAATATAAAAGGAAATGTAATTCCTGCCTTCCCTGCCTTGAACCTCCCAAGTTTACGCATCGTAAATGAAGAAGTCCAAGCAAATTTGCAGCAAGAGTTACCTAGTACTTTAGGAATTGCTGCGACTTGGGACGAAAAATTGGCAATGCAATTAGGACAACATACGGCTGCGATTTATCGCAATCAAAACTATCAATTTATTCCTGTTTGGGGCGCAAATTTATACAGAAGTCCCTTGCAAATGAGCAACCTTTTCACCTTTGGAGAAGACCCTAAATTAGCGGCAAATTTGCTTAGTGCTTATACACAAGGCACTCAAAAACAGAAAGTTGTGGCAAATTTACAAGGTTTTGGTTTTGGGGGAAATATCAAAATGGGAGAACGTACTTTGCAAGAACTGTACCTTTTTCCTTATCAACAAGCAATGACAACCAAAAACGCTTGGGCGGTTTCTTTGCAAGCAGGAAATTTTAATGGAAAAAATAGCTGCGAGCAAGATTCTTTGTTAAAAAATGTGTTGCGAAATACGATGGGCTTCAAGGGGATTGTCTTTTCTCCGATGAATTACAACTTAGAACATTTTGCAGAAAGCTTTAAAGCAGGAATTGAGGTAGAAACAGGCAACCAAAATTCCTTTTCTGCCGCTAATTTAACGTCCTTGATGGAAAAAGACGAAAGTTTGAAGCGTTTGCTAGATGAAAAATTAAAACACATTTGGTCGGTTGGCTTAAAAATGGGCTGGCATAAAACAGACGCACCCGACTTTCCCGCAACCTCAAAAGATTCTATTTTTAGAGCCGCGACATTGGGCAGTTTTGTGATGCTAAAAAACCCCAATAATCTATTACCTTTAGATGCAAATAAAGCCAAAAGCCTGACCATTTTGGAGCTAAATGGCAATGATTTTGAGAACCTTCCTACCCAAAATGGCTTAAATATCGAGTACCTTTCTACGCGCCCAAAAGCAACAGAAAACCTCGTACAGCCTACTTTTTTTATTGATTCTTTGCTTAAAGAAACAGGGGTAATTGCTTCTTTTTACGACAATACGCAAGGAAAAGATACGCCACTTTTTATTCAAACGAATGAAAAACTCGAATTAAAACGCAACATTCGCTTTCGCCAAGATAGTTTTTCGGTAAAATGGACAGCTTTTTATGACGTAAAAAATGCAGGAAATTTCACTTTTCAAGTCAAAAATAATGGACAATTTCGTTTGTTTATAGACAATAAATTAGTGCGCAATCAATGGAAAAATAGCGAGATAAAAGTGCATAATGCAGAGGTTTCTTTGGCAAAAGGTGTACATAAAATTGAGCTTTTGTACTATACAAGTTCGAAAAACATAGAAGAAGTGCAGTTTGGAATTGCGGAAACGCCTGTGCAACAATATTTGAAAAATGTAGCGCAATTTAAAAATACAGATGCAGTTGTGATTTGTATTGGCGATAAATTTTCGGAAAATAAAAACACGCGAAATTTTGACATTACAACAGAAGAACTTACTTTAATCAGCGAAATTACAAAGGTAAATAAAAATGTAATTGTCGTAGCAAATGCCGCAGGTTCTTTGTCGGTGGATAAGTTGCCTTATCATGTTGCCTTATTTTATACTGCACACCCTTCGGCAAAATATGCGAGTGCCGCTTTATGCGATTTGTTATGGGGCAAAGAAAATCCTTCGGGACGTTTGCCTTTTTCCATCGAAAAACGTAGCGAAGACCACGCAATTGCCATGGCGGACAAAAAACGGACAGGTGAAACGCTTTGCGAAGAAGGCGTTTTCATAGGCTATCGAAATTTCGATAAAAAAGCCGATAACAGTGTGCTTTATCCTTTTGGATATGGGCTTTCTTACAGTTCCTTCCTCTACTCCAACTTGCAAATTAGCCCAAGTCATTACGAAGGAAACGGTGAAATTGCTTTGACTTTTGATGTAACAAATACGAGCAGCAAAGCAGGTTTTGAAGTGGTGCAGGTTTATCTGAACGACAGACAATCGCGGATTCTACGCCCAGAAAAAGAGTTAAAAGCCTTTCAAAAGGTCTATTTAAAAGCAGGCGAAACCCAACACTTACGCATCTCGCTCACTGACAAAGACTTACAATTTTATAACCCCAACAAACATCAATGGGAAAAAGAAAAGGGCTTGTTTGAAGTGCGCATCGGAAGTTCTTCACAAGATGCCAATTTGCGCGAAATTTTTTCTTTTGGAAAGCGGAAAGCTTGGGGTTGGTAGTTTTTGGTAAGGGGCAGTCTAAAAAGTTCGGAATTCTTTGAAGAGTTCCGAACTTTTCATGTAGAACATAATAAAAAAGCAATCACAATGAATCCTGTTTTTCGTAAATCAGCCTTTTCGGGCAGCCTCTTAAATTTACTAGGCAGTTAGTGGCGGCTAGGATTTTTTGTAAGTAATATAATTTTATTCGTAATATGTTTGTATTACTTGATTTTTTTTTATAGACTTGTAACTAAGGAATGAGGACAAAATATGATAGCTAATTTTAGTGTAAATACTTAATTTTTAGCTGATTATCGCCTTTGTTTTTTGCATGAATTTCAGGATAAGTTAGCGGTTTATTTATTCATCATTCCTAGGTTAGCCTTAGCCTTTTTAGGGTGTAACGAATAAATTCATATCCATTTTATACCTAAATTCTACTGTAACAATGAAGTCTTTTTTTATTTATCTAACAATTATTCTGTTGTTGTTGGGCAATTTATATGCTCAACCTCCTGTGGGTAAATGCCTTGAAGGAAACTGTAAAAATGGCACAGGACGTTACCAATTAAATAAATCTTCCTTTTACGAAGGGGGCTTTAAAAAGGGTCGGTTTTTCGGACAAGGAAAAATTTATAATCCTGGTCAATGGAGTTATACAGGAGTATTTGATGAAAATGGTTTTATAAGGCAATGTAAGTATCTTTCAAATGCATACAATGATGAAAAGATAAGGTTGCGATTTGAAGGAACAGAAAAACTTGTTTTTTTTGATACAGCACACGTAAATAAGAACTGGCAAATAGACAATTTCAGTGAGTATAACGGAAAGTACTTTAAGATAGTGCCTGATAGCGGACGGGTTTCTATTTATGATCCGTATGAACCTGATAGTACACATTATGCTTATGCAGGCCGTTTTAATAAAAATGGGTCCATAGGAAAAGGGAAAATTTACAAGAACAATCTTGAAGCTGATTTTGATTTCAGTAGTGTACCTGCTGATATATGGGGAGACAGTTTAAGAATCGCCATTCAAAGTTATTTCTACTTAAAAGAAGTTAATTTGGGAGAGTGTTTAAGCGGTAACTGTGAAAATGGCATAGGTGTCTCCCGTTTAAGCAAATTTATGATATACGAAGGCGGGTTTAAGAATGGGAAATTCTCGGGGCTTGGCAAAATTGGTCATGATAATGGCAGTTGGTATTTTACTGGCAATTTTCAAGAGAACACCATTCTCAACTATCAGTATTATGAGCAACAATCTACAGGTAGCAGCCCAGTATTAAATCGAAAAGCTACGGCTTTAATCAAATACATCGAACCAGAATATGCAAAACGGACACTTACTATTCATAATTATTATTACAACGATAAAAAATTCTTTAAAGTTGAGACAATAGATACTGTAACATGGTATTTCAAAGAGAGTATTTACCTAAAGATTGCACCAGATAAACGAAAT